>JAGMDA010000349.1 GCA_023128935.1 Candidatus Eiseniibacteriota bacterium
ATGGCTACGCTCGAGACCGGACTTCTTCATCCGGGTCGAGCCGCTCTCAGAAGTATACCGGGCCAAGTTCCGTGATGCCATGAAAGGAGCCGGTCTGTTCCAGGAGATAGACCCGCGCGTCTGGCAGAAGGCATGGAACGTGAACTCCCAGGCAGTCGGTGATGGCAAACACTCGTTGAAATATCTGGCGCCATACGTGTTCCGCGTCGCCATCGCCAATAGTCGCATCGTCGACTTCGACAATGATCAGGTCACCTTCCGGTATCGTAAATCCGGCAGAAATCGGTGGCGCACGATATCGATGGACGCCATGGAGTTCATCCGCCGTTTTCTGCAGCATGTGTTGCCCACCGGCCTGATGAAGATCCGCCATTACGGCTTTCTGAGCGGTAGTGCGAAAACGCCCGCGCAGAGAATCCGGGAGCTGATCTGTGTGCTGTATGAGATTATCGCGGATCTGGTTGCTCCGGCGGCGACACCGGAGCGCGGACGGACGCTGAAGTGTCGCAAGTGTGGTCGGCGGCTGCGCTGGCTGATGTTTTGTCCGCCCACTATACGAGGGGGCTAAATCGCTTAGATCTCGAGGCGCGAGATTTGTTTCTTGATGAATAGCGGTGCGTATTGTGTATCCTGTGCTACAAGGTGTGTATGTGTATCGGTCTGTCTGCTGGTCTCGCTTTTCGGTCCGCTCTTGAAGATCGACGGTGTTGTCATGTTCGTTGGTCGGTCGAAACCCGGGCCACTACGGTTTCTGGACGGCCTTACTTCGCCCTGATTCCTTGATGCCGACCCCTGGTCTCCTGAACCATTTCCCCTATGTCGATTGCCGGGCTTCTTGAACTAGGGATTAGAACGTCAGCTTCGTGACGATCCAATCCTTATCCGTTCGGCGTCCCTCTACTTCACGGTTCTACGCAGAACCTCTTGAAGCCAAGCATTCAGGCTCTTGTCAGCGAGCTTTGCCCTGGTGGCGATGGTTTTGTGCAGTGATGGATCGATGCGGACGACGAAACGTCCTGAATATGGCTTCTCAGGAAGCTCGTTTCGCTGCGCGCAGAAGTCGAGATAGTCATCAACCGATTCATGCAAGGCCTTACGGAGCTTGGCCACTGTCTTGCCTTGGAAGGTAATGACATCGCGCAGATTCAGGACCTCCCCATGGAAGATCCCTGCTTCGTCGTCGAATTCGACCTTAGCAACGTAACCCTTGTACTCCATCATAATTACACACCTGCCTCGATCAAGAACCTACGTATAGACCTGACCATTCCCTTGTCCGTTTCCTTGCCAGGGTGAGGACGATGAAACACTGCACGAACACCCTTAAGAGCGACGCGTACTCTTGATCCCCCCCCCCCTCAGATACCTCGGCTCCAATGGCTGAGAGGAGAGCTTCAATATCACGCCACGGGATGTCGGATCTCTCTGGAGTTTCAAAGATCCGCTCCAGGGTCCGCTGGTGCTTTCGTGCCATGCCTATATGATATCAAATAACGATATCATGTCAAGTGCCTCTGTAGGTCTCGCTTCTTGATGCCGAACGCACGGCTCACCGGTGAGCGAAGCGAATCCGGTGCAGCCGATTGTTGGATGACCCGTCGCCGAGCTATCCGGGTCAGCAAGCCTTCCGATACCGACCCACTTCCTTCTCAAGGCGGTTTCCCAAGCGATCCGACTCGACATCAAGCTCATAATCCATCTGGAGCCCGAGCCAGAACTTGGGCGACATCTTGAAGTAGCACGCCAAACGAAGCGCTGTATCCGCGGTGAGGGCACGCTTGCCGAGTACGATCTCGTTGATGCGACGGGGGGAGACATGTATGTCGCGTGCAAGCTGGTTCTGGCTAAGTTCCATAGGCTTGAGGAATTCCTCAAGGAGGATCTCCCCAGGATGAACTGGATCCAGTTTTCTCTTCGCCATCCGAATCACCCCTTATGATAGTCGACGATCTTGACGTCATGGGCATCCCCTCGTTCCCAACGGAAACTGATGCGCCATTGGTCGTTGATCCGAATACTGTGCTGACCTTGCCGATCGCCTTTCAGGGCCTCCAAGCGATTCGCCGGAGGCACGCGTAGGTCCTGGAGAGTCTCGGCGCGATTGAGCATTCTGAGCTTTCTCAGGGCAGCGCGTTGAATGTCTGGCGGAAGCCGCCGAACGGGTCGTCGGTTGAAGAGCGCTTCGGCATCCCGTGACCTAAAGGACCGGATCATGCGAACATTCTATGACGGATAACGTTATAAGTCAAGTCCGAATTCCCTGGTATTTGCGCAGAGGTTCCTTTTGGGTCGTCCAACGTTGTGTTGAGCTGCGGGGGCAGGCCCGGCGGAGCCGGGCCACGGCGCGGGACTGGCGTAAGCCAGGCACGTGACGGGTGACCCCGACTGCTCAAACACTTAGTTAGCCTGTCGTTCGCTGCGGCTTCCGCTTCCGGTAGTGAACGCCAGGCAGTCCCTTGAAGTCTGCATCCTGAGTCCACAACTCGGCCCCGAGGGTCGCGGCGGTGGCCAAGATGATGCTGTCAGCCATCGGCAGCTTCCGGTCCGTACTGATGCGTGCGGCCGTGAGGGCCAGGCTGGCGTCTAGGTCGACAATTCGTCCTTGCTGCATCGCGGCCACAGCATGCAGCGCTGCCCCTTCGTCGCGTTGCTGGAGGATCCGCTTGAAGACCTCATACAACGTCAAGGACGGTACGATTAGGTCCGCGGTCTTTTCGATGGCAGGAGCAAAGAACGCGGCATTGGGACCGTTGGCGAAGTACTCTAGCCAGGCGCTGGAGTCGATCACATTCATACGCGGTCCCCTTCGCGATCAACGCTGGTATCGATACCCTTCAAGAACCCCCGCATCTGCTTCGTTGGGCGGACAGGGATGAGCACGATCCGGTCGCCCTGCACAACGACTTGAATCTTCTGCCCTGGCGATAGGCCCAGCTTTTCCCGGACTTCCTTTGGGATGACCACTTGGTACTTGGGTGAGACTGTTACGGCAGCCATGATTCCTCCATCGATAAGACTAGCGTACTACGACAATCGTATCGATGGGATGTTGGCTTGTCAATGCCTGCTGCCCGAAGATCACCATTGCCGTCCCATTCAGAGCCGGCTTCGTTGGGCCTGGCAAGGTCTGAGGGGGGGCGCAGCCCCGAAAACTCTGCACGTCCTATTCAGGAGAGTCGCCAAATGGCCAAAGATACACCTGCCCATGAGTTCGCGCTCTCCGACATGGTAAGACCAATAACGATCGACGGTGGTGGCAGTTATTTGCCTCCCGGTGCGCGGCCATCATCCAATCGGGCTAACGTAGAGGATTGTATCCGGAGCGCGTCACCGAGAAGCTCTCATAGACATAAGGAGGCGTGAAGCGCTCCGGATACAATCAGTTGGACTTGACCGCTTCGCGATTTCTATGGGGATTGTTGCCCAAACTGACCGGGCATTCAAGGTCTGGGTGGGGGGCGCAGATGCGCGCGATGTAGGGGATCAGGCTGGTTGGAGGCTGTGTAGGCATCGGGGGTGGAGAGAAGCCGTTGGGCGGAAGGATCGATGAAGTCAGCAGGGCGCACTTGGCCCTGGGGACCTGGCGTGGTCCCTGTGGCAGCGAAGCTCTACTGCGGTCTGTCACGAAGCCTCCTTTTGCCAGGCTTGCCGAGACGGCGGTGCCCGCGAGGTCGGAGGCTGGGGCACGAGGGTCGGGATCCACCGAAGGGTTCCCTCCCTGCACTTCGGACAGCACCAGGGGCCCGGCTTCGCCTCGGAGGGAGCGGTCTCTGGCGAAGCCCTCGGTGGGGAGGGGTCGCCGAGCAAGGTGCGGATGCGCAGAAGCTTCTCCCGTCGGCCGCGATTGGCGAGGAAGCCGTAGTGACGGATGCGCATGAAGCCCGATGGAAGCCGATGTAGAAGGAAGCGGCGGAGGAACTCGACGCCCTCGAGTTGCAGGACCCGTGGGCGATTCCCCCGCGCATAGTCCTGCCACCGAAAGATCACGTCATCGTCTTCGAGCGCGAGGAGGCGTGAGTTGGCTATGGCGACACGGTGGGTGTAGCGGGCTAGGTACTTCAGGACTTGCTTGGGGCCGCCGAAGGGCGGCTTGGCATAGACCACCCATTCCTGCTGTCGTAACGGATCCATCCATCGGGACCATTGCTGCGGATCTTCGAGAGGCGCGAGCGATCCCGGGAGATGGAGCTTTCCCTGCCGCTGAGCATGCCCGAGGTGCGAGAGGAACTTTCCCCGGAAGAGACGGCTCAGGACGCGTACCGGCAGGAAGAATCGCTCACTACGGCACGGGACCCAGCGGCTTCGATCGGCACTGAGCCCTCCCCCCGCGACCACGCAATGGAGGTGTGGATGTAGCTGCAGCTTCTGGCCCCAGGTGTGCAGGACGGCGAGGAAGCCAATCTCAGCTCCCAGATGTTGGGCGTCGCGACCGATGGTCTGTAGGGTCTCCGAGGCGCCCGGAAGAGGATCCCGTAGACCCGGCGTCGGTTCTGCAATGCCAGTGGACCGAAGGCATCCGGAAGGGTGAAGACGACGTGGAAGTAAGGCACGTCGAGGAGATCGTCCGCGCGCTTCTCCAGCCACCGGGCTCGTGCCTGGGCTTGGCACTTGGGACAGTGCCGGTTGCGACACGAGTTGTAGGAGATCTCCTCGTGACAGCAGCGATCACAGACCCGCTTGTGTCCGCCCAATGCTGAGGTCCGACACCGGGTCAGATCCCGCAAGATCCGGTGCGACTCACCATCGAGTCCGTGCTGTTGTTCGTAGCGTTCCCCGAACGTCCGGATGACATCGGCTACTTCGTGCCGCTGCCGGTTCATGACCCGGCTTGCCTGTCGCCCGTCACTGGGGAGGCCACCGCCGCGGCGAGTAGATCCACGGGTCCTCTCGGGCTCCGATCTCTCGTTTCCGTGGCGACGTGCAGGTAGAAAGCCGTGGTGTTCAAGCTTCGGTGGCCCAGGGCGTGCTGAATGGTGCGCAGGTCTGTCCCTGCCTCCAGGTGGTGAGTGGCGAAGCAGTGGCGCATGGTGTGCGTCGTCACGGACTTCGAAAGCCGCGCTTCCTGCCGGGCCCACTTGCAGGCCTTCTGGATCGCGGTGGGGTGGAGGGGATGATCCGGCTTGGCTCCGGGAAAGAGCCACTTTTCGGGTCGGTTCACCTTCCAGTAGGTTCGGAGGGCGAAGAGGAGCGTCTGAGAGAGAGGCGCGTAGCGATCCTTGCGTCCCTTGCCCTGGCGGATTCTGAGAACCATTCGTTCGCTGTCGATATCGGTGAGCTGGAGTTGGAGGGCTTCGGAGATCCGAAGTCCCGCCCCGTACATCGCCATCAGCACGGTCCGATGCTTGAGGTTCGAGATGGCCTTGAAGAACCGGCCTATCTCGGAGAGGCTCAGAACCACGGGGAGCTTGCGCTCTGGTCTGGCATAGGGGATGTGGTTGACGAACTCTTCTCGGTCGAGCGTCACGTTGTAGAGGAAGCGCAAGGCGCAGACCGTCTGGTTGAAGATGGCCCAGGAGGCTTTGCGCGTTTCCACCAGGAAGACCTGGTAGGCTCGAATCTGCTCGGTGCCGAGCCGGTCGGGTGACTTGCCGAAGTGCCCGGCAAAGCGGGCGACGGCACGAATGCAAATGTCGACTGTTCGAGGAGAATAGTTGCGGATCCTCAGATCCTCGATCATTCTTTGGCGGAGAGCGCTCATGGCTCGACTCCTTTCGTGAGGTTGGGGTGTGTTCTTATGCCAAAGACACAGTACCCCACCTCACGAAGGAGTTACTTCAACCAAGTCGAAGGATAGGCGTGAGCGGAAAGTAGACGGTTCAGGAAGATTCCTACACGAACGGGAGAATCCGGACTAGTCCTACCGCGAAGCGGTTTAGCCCAACGTAAGTTTGAGCAGCGAAGGCTCGTGGCGCGCAGCTTGCATCAGCAAGGTGGGTGACACGAGAATTCGCCTGCTCCAAACTCCTGTTATGGCTCAATCTGGAGTTCGAAACCCGATCCGACGCTTCTTCGGAACGGGATCCGGACTCATCAATTGCTTGATGGCATCTACGATAGCCAGGATCTGCTCGTCGTGATCCGCCAGTCGGCGGTCCAACTGGGCGATCTTCCGCGCCAGCTCGGCGTGGGCACCGATAACCTGGCGGAGTTTCACGAACGCTCTAACGACGAATACGCTGACCTCAACGGCTCGTTGCGAGTTCAGCACGCTGGCAGCCATGATTGCGCCGTGCTCGGTGAAGACATGGGGCAGGGCTTTGGAGAAACGCAACCGGGCAAGGTGGTCGCAATTTGCGACCACCTCATCCTTCTCCGCTCGATTCAGTCGAAAAACGAAGTCGGCAGGAAACCGCTCCCTATTGCGCTTGACTTGCTCATTGAGGCGCTTGGTCGGAACGCCGTAGAACTCTGCGAGGTCGGCGTCAATGATGACCTTTGCACCACGTACGAGCAGGATCCGTTGTTGAATTGCGCCAACGCGGACGAGTGCCTTTGATCGAGCCATTCCTCAGTGAGCCTCCAAAGTTCACGAAACCGAAGTGGCCGCAGACTGCGACCAGCTTGTCAAGAGCAATGGGTTGGCGGCGTTTTGAGTCATAACGTTGGATTGAGCAGCGGGCTGGCCTGGCGTGGCTCTGGCTGCCGCCAGGGCCATTACGTGAAGCTCAGCAGCGGGCTGTCCTGGCGCGGCCCTGGCCCTGCAGGGCTGCGTCAGGGCCGCGCGCGTTCACGGCCAGGGACGTGACAGGGCAGAACGTCTGCTGCAGCGTCAAGTTATACGAGCCTATCTCCTACCAATCAATCGGTTTCCGTATCATGCGACCACTCGGCAGTCGAACGTCACTGGGGAATTGATGGGCCGCATAGCGTTCCTTGCGAATCAGGAATGACTTCGATACCAGCTGCGCCAGTTCCTTGTTCTTCCGTTTGTACGGGAAGGCGAAGCAAACCTGTTTTGAGGGAAACAGGCGTACGGCAGTGCGCACTGCAGGAGCGAGATCCGTGTCGCCGGTAACCAAGACGATGGTATCAGCGTTGTCCAAGGTGAAGAGCTCGCAAATCTTCACGGATATCGCGACGTCGGTTTCCTTCTCTTCGTAGTGCTTGCTGTCCGTTCGGCAACGACGACAATGAACCGTCTTGGGCTTGAACCTCCCCATTACGGGAATAACACCGGTCGATCTGAGAGCCTCCAGATATGTGCGATGGCGAAAGGTCACCCCGGGTCGGTAGGGATCAAGATGAGTTGCGAGGGCTGAGAAGTAGTAGATCTCCTCCAATGCTGAACCGGCACCGATGATCGGCAGATATGATGTGAGCAGGGATCGCAAGTCGAGCCATTTGGTAGCCTGCCCGCCGAGGTCCACAGAGGCCGATCGGGCCAAGTGATAAACGTTGAAACCGTCAACGAGAAAGGTTGTGCGATTCATGGCTTGATTAGAAAGCAAAACCCTCCGGGTCGCAACCCGGAGGGGGCCAGCGAACTCAGTGAGCCCGACTGGGGATGACATCCAATATTATCGGCTACGCGCCCCATTTGGTCAAGCCTTCGCTTGTTGTTACCCCAATAGCCGACGTTCGGTTCCAGGCTGCGAGCTCACAACTATCCAGCTACCAATGAGTTGTGGCTGCGTCTCTGGAATCGGCCACCCTGCATGCCATCAAGGGCCCATCATGGTCATACCCTGGATAGCAAGGCAGGTGCCAAAGCCTCCGATGAAAGCCCTCAGCCCAGGGTCGAGGAGTTCAAGACGCCGGGGCGAAGAGCATCTCGAACAGGCGCGTGGACTTGGCAACGCATTCGGCGGAGACAGTGACGGATTTGGCTTTACTGGGTGGGTCGCCAATCAAACCCCTCTCGTGGGGACGCATCATGGATTCCCACCGGAAGCTCTTCCAAGCGCGCGTTGTCGGGCTAACCTCGACCATGCAGAGATGAAGCGGGGCAAGCACGGCTTCATCGGCCTTCTCAGGATCATATGCCATTACATCTCCCGCGATGCAGGAGCATCAGGTAGCTCGGATAACGTGAGGATGAGCGGCGGGCCACCGACGCTCATCTGGCGCGAGTTGGGCCAAAGCCCAACTCGTGACAGTCTCCGGAGCCAGTTCCCGCCCGCTCCATTCAATGGTTCTCGGGCTCTTTGGATGCTGTGCCAGTGATGTATGCAGTCCATATGTTCGCGGTCAGCTGCCCGTACATGATATCTGACGAAGTCCTCCCTAGCCACGACAACGAAGCGCCCGGTGAGAAGAGGAGTCTAAGATCCAGGCCTTCCTCCGAGCGACTCGCTGTGACCCGTCCTGTGGGCGACCGGCGATATCTGATGAGATGGGGCCCGCTACTTGACTGAAGCCCCGTGGCTGCGGTCTCTGGGGCTGGTGCAGCCACATTCCTTGGTCGCCCAAAGCGTTACCTCAAAACGGCTTGTCGGGGCCAAGTCCCATGGTATCATGCAACCTGCGAGTGCTGGGAGACGTGCTCGCAGCTGGATGCGTGGGAAGTGGCCGGCGGCGGCCAGCTAGCGGGGGCCTTCATGGGCTTGAGATTCGAGTGGGATCCAAAGAAGGCTGAAGCCAATCTCGAGAGGCACAAAATTGCCTTCGAGGAGGCGGCAACCGCATTTGCGGATCCCCTTTCGATCACGATTCCGGATCCGGATCATTCGATTCGAGAGAGCAGGTTCATTCTCATAGGGCGGACCTTTGCTGGACAAACGGTTCTGATAGCACATACGGAGCGAAGGGATCAGATCCGAATCATTAGCGCACGCCGAGCTACACGGCGCGAAGTAAAAGCTTATGAAGAAGGCGAATAGCAATATGGGCAGCGACGGAATGCGCAAAGAGTATGACTTCTCGCAGGGTGTGAGGGGCAAGTATGCGGCGAAGTTCACGAAGGGCACGAACCTGGTCTTGTTGGATCCCGATTTGGCGAAGCTCTTCAAGGACTCCGAATCGGTGAACAACGCCCTCCGACTCCTTGCCGAACTCGCGAAGAAACAAGCCAAGCGCGCCCGCCGCTAGGTTCCCAGACTCCACCGACACACCAGCCGTGTGATGGGACGATTCTGTTTGCGTACGCATACCACCCAGTGATGAGCACACGCTATCAGTATTGCCTGAGAACGCCAAAATGAGCTGCCACAAAAGCCCCCTTAAGCCTTTGAATTCACCTAAAATCCGCTCGGCTTTTGTGGTCAGCTCCATTTTATTGTTCGGCCTTCTTTGGCGTTATAAC
>JAGMDA010000035.1 GCA_023128935.1 Candidatus Eiseniibacteriota bacterium
GCATTGTGTTCCTCCTTCACGCCGGACCGCTCGCGAACCCGCCCTCGTCTTCTCCTGCACGAGTCAGGCGCGCTATGCTCGTGCGTCCGCACTTCCTGCGCGGCGCTGGCGCGGCCCTAGCACGTAAGATCCGAAGGCAACCCACTGCGGGGGGGCAGCGCTGAATCGCTGCGCTCCGCGCGCTCCTTCTCGGTCGCCATGGCGCTCACCCAGGCTGCGCGCAGCTCTTCCAGGATGTCTTCGGCCTCCTGGAACTTCGACTCCTGAATCAGGCGTAGACCCCAATCATAGAGCAGCAGCAACCCATCGGCCACACCGCCTTGCTCGAAGTCCAAGGCTGCGATCAAATGCTCGATAACGCGTCGGGCCCGGCGTCTGTCCTGATTTCGACAGGCGAGGATCCCCTGTTCATACGCGACAAGCACCAGCTGCCCGGGCGTCATCGACTCGAGCTGCTGGCACCTGTAGGCATCCACTCCCGGGGCTGGCATCCGCGCTCTCCCATTCGAGGTCGGCGTCCCCTCAAAGAGGACGCCGACTCACCAATGCCCTACACTCGCGCCCGGGTCTCACCTGCGCCCGAACTACCGGAACAGGACCAGGACCGACTGCGAATTCGAGTTGGCTTGCGCCAGCATCGCGAACGAGGTCTGCTGCAGGATCTGATACTTGGTGACCTCAATCTGCTCATGAGCCATGTCGGCGTTGTAGATCCTGTTGTAGGCCGCCTCCGTGTTGTTGCGCGCCACCGAGATCATGTCCCCCTTCGCGTTAAGCCGGTTCGACAGCGATCCCAGTACGGTGAGGCCTTCGGAGACCTGGTTGACGGCCACCGTGACCTCATCGAAGTAGTTGCTATAGTTGTTGGTGTCGATTATGTCCGTGGTCTGGAGCGCCGTCATGTTGGCCATCGTAAGGCTCGTTGTGTCGTAGGCGCGCGTCGTCCAGCTGGTCTGGTCCTGAGGTGCCGTCTGGAACTTGAAGGTTGCGGTCTGGTTCAGCAGTGTCACACCGTTGAACTCGGTCTGGGCAGCGATATCGTTGATCTCGCTTACCAGCTGCACGAGCTGCTGAGAGATCGCTTGCCGCTCCGCGGTGCCGAGCGTGTCTGAAGCGGCCATGACAATCTTCTCGTTCATGGTGGTCAGGAGGTCGTTGATGTTCAGCAGCGCACCCTCGGCAACGGCGAGCATGTTATTGGCCTGGCCGATGTTGTCATAGAGCTGACCCAAGACCCGATAGCCTGAACGCAGCTTCGTCGAGATCGTCAGTCCGGCAGGATCGTCTCCTGCCGAGTTGATGCGCTTGCCAGTGCCCACCCGCAACTGATGGGTGGCCAGATTGTTGTTCACGCCCCGAAGGTTGTGAAGGATGTTCAGACCCTGGATGTTGGATCTGATACGAGTGAGATCAATGTTTGCCATCGCGTCACTCTCCCTGCATGGGCCGCCTCCTGCTCACCTTCGGTGCTCGGGCGACCGGGTTTCCGTACCCTTACCGACCTTTGGCGGTCAATATCCGTGGCAGCTTACCTGCGCCGCTCGCGGGGATTCTACCGCTTCCACGGGTCTAGTTCGGCAGCTTTGGGCACCGGCTTTAGCCCGGATACGACCGAAATTCATGGGAACCGGAGAGGGCATCAAGCGGGCGGCACTGGATGGGAACAGATGCAGATCGTCAGGCGGGCGGCACTGGATGGGAACAGAGGGCGGGCTCAAGCGGGATTGCGGGTGAGAGGCGCAGGCCCTGGCTCAGGAGCCTTCCCGGCCCTGTCGCTTATGCTTCCCGACCCGGAATGCGTTGGCCACTTCCCTGAGACCTCGCGGTGAGACCCCGCTGGCGCGCTGGTTTTCGTCGCGGATCCTCTCGTAGATCTCTTCCCGGTGAACGGCCACATGTGGGGGTGCCTCGATGCCCAATTTTACCTGCCCACCCTTTACATCCAGAATGCTGATCTTGATCTTATCACCGATTCTGATGTTCTCGCCCAACTTCCGTGTCAGGATGAGCATGGATGATTTACTCCCTCATGCAGCGGGGGTTGTCTTGACCGCCGCATTCGCAACGGCGCTATGGAGCGGCACAACCCTCCTGTTGAGCATCGGCTGACGGACCGGGAAGGATGTGCCGTAGACAACCAGCTGCTTCGCTCGCCGGTTGCGCGTGTTCAGGACAATAGGCCCCTTGAGGTTCCCGGTGACCTGCCCATTGTCGATCGATACAATTACGAAGATGGCGATGCTGTCGCCTTCTTCAAGCTCCAGCCCGGCTTCGTCGGCAGCCGAGAGAGATACATCGTACGCCTTGGTGGAGAAGTAGAAGGGGTCCGCTACCGCGAAACGTACCTGGGGATCCTCAACCGAGGAAAACCATACGAAAGGCCTGAACTCAGCAACATCAACGAAAACAAAGTCACACAACTCCTCGAAACCGAGCAGCCCGTCTTGGAAGTGGATAATCGTATCTTCCTTGACCTTGAGGGTTCCCCACTCATGTGTCTCGATCTCAATCAACTTCGCTACCTCACCATAAACTGGACCAACGAGAGATCCATGATCTGCACCGTGGCTGAGAGGGCCGCCTGCAGGATGGCCTGTTCCTTCTGGTAGTCCAGAGAGGCACGCGCCATGTCCAGATCCTCGAATTCCGAGCGCGTTGCCTCCAACTCCAGGATTTGGTGGTCCAGCCACTCCTCCATCCCATCCATCCGACTGAGCAACCCCCCGGTCACGGCCTGGGCCAGGTTGATCCGGTCCTGGTCCTCCAGGAGAGTGCCCACCAAATCGCGGGCCGCCTGGCAGTCCCCAGCGCGAGCAATATCCCTGAGTGCAATCAGGTTCTTGAAAAACTCTTGCTCTTCGCCGAAGAGATCGGTTCCCGTCAGATTGATCGTAAGCAGAACATTCTCTCCCACGGAACGCTTCAGTTCACCGTCCAGGCCTTGCCCCTGCCTGCGGACCGCCACCAGATTACCTTCTCCATCCGTATCCGCCGTATAGGACTCCTCCCTGGTCTCGAAGCCACCAAAGAGCTGCATGCCCGCATTGGACGTGTTCGCCAGCCCCAGCGCCTCTTCAAGCAGTCCATCCAACTCGGTGGCCAGCCCTCCGCGCGAGTCCGGGCCATAGGATTCATCTGCCACCTGCACCGCTATCATCTGTATCGTGTCAGCCAAGTCGACGAGGCGCACAAGAGCCGACTCCGTTGCCATCGCGAATTGGCGGGATTCCGCAAGGTTTCGCTTGTACTGCTCGGCCATACGGATATTTCCGGAGGCACGCATCACGTGACTAGAACCAATCACGTCGTCAGAAGGGCGGTGGATGCGGCGGCCGGTGGCCATGTTTGACTGGAGCTTCTGCAAGCGGCTCCAGACGGTCTGCAGCTCGTTGAGCGCGGTCTCTTGCAGCATGCCAGTGCTGACTCTCATGCCCATCCTCCCTGACTTAGTTTCATAGACAATCCTGACCTAAATGCTCAACAGAATGTCCATCATATCACCCGCGGCCTGTAGAACCTTGACGGCTCCCATGTAGGCCTGCTGAGTAACCAGGATTCTTGCCATCTCCTCGTCCAGATTGACTCCACTGACAGAGGTCCGCCGCTGCTCGAGCGACTGTGTCGTCAGGGTCAAGCTCTCCTGCTGGAACGTCGCCTCCCGGCTGTCCACGCCCAAGCGCCCTACTACGCTGCGCCAGTACTCAGTCGGACTCATTGTGCCACTTTCCATGATCCGGCTATGGCTCAGCTGCGCGATTGCCAGGGCGATATCGTTGTCCCCCGGCATTCCGGAGGTTGAAGGATTGAGGTTGCGCAGGTCGTCCTCGATATCCGGGGAAATCGCGATATCCTGCGCGTCTGTGCCGGCAAAGAAGTTGGCGCGGGCCGGACCTGTCCCGTGCAGTGCATTCACATTGGTGATGATTGCCTGGGCCAAGGTGTCTATCTGTTCCATGTACGTTGGCAGCGTCTCCTCACGCAGCTCCAACAGAGCCCCGATGGAACCGCCTTCGATCTCCGCCGCCCGTCCGCTCGGAAGCAGGACGGTCACTCGCCCTTGCCCATCTGCGTCTTCCTCAACAACAGCCTCAAGGGGACGGTAGATGCCTTCATCTAGGATCACGCTAGAGGGCAAGCGGATCGAGATGATTCCGTCTTCGCGCTCGCTGTAGATGATCGGCGCAAACCGGCAGAGCTGGTCCAGGAGCACATCCCGGCGGTCTCTCAAGTCGTTTGCTTCAACACATCGCAACTCTGCTTCCCGGATCTTGATGTTCAGGCCTTGTACGTCCTGGAGACACAGGTTGAACTCCTCTACACACGATTGGATCTCTTGATCAATGTTGTGCCCGATCTGTCCCGTCCGAGTTATGAGGATCTGAAAGCGGTAGGCAAGCTGCCGTCCCTGTTCCCTCACGGATGCCCGCCGCGTCATATCGTCGGGATCATTGGAAAGCTCTGACAAGGAATTCCAGAAGGCATCCATGGCCGCCGCTAGACCGGCATCGGAGGGTTCGTTCAGGATACTTTCGAGCGTCGAGAGTTTCCCCGCACGGGTTTCCCACCAATGCAGATCGGTCATGTCATGGCGAAGCTCATGATCCAAGCAGGCATCCCGCCTGCGCTGGATGGATTCAACAGACACCCCGTTGCCATAGCCGTGGGCCCCCCACGGACTGGGGACCTCCTGGGCCAGAGTGGCAACTTGGCGGCAGTAGCCGGGGGTGTTGGTGTTTGCCACATTGTGGCCGATCACCGACAGCACCGATTGCTGAGCCGACATCGCTCGACGCGCGATATCCAGGGTGTGTGTGAGCCCCGGCATCAGTACCTCCTAGCCGCGCTTGTCCAACATAGCGGGCCCCAGCGAGGTGTCCTTCCATGTCCCTTGGGCGCTGTAGCCCACCGACTCGGCCAACGGTTGGAGGAGGATTTCAATCTCCCGCTGGTTCCAGATGCTCAACCGCTCGATCAACTTGCGGTTGAGGGCGCCGTCTCGAGAGGCCCTCTGCGCTGCGCGCGCAACTGCCTCCAGGCGCTGCCCCAGTTCGGGACGGGAATGGACCGCTTCGCTGGCAGCCAGTCGACCCAGGGTGAATCTCTCGGTGGGCTTCAAGATGCCCCAGCCGCGAGAGCTGGTGGCGGTGCTTTGCTCGCCGGCCTTCACCTCCGATATGAACGCCTGCAGCTCCTTGACGTGGGAGATAACTTTTGGGTGATCACGGCTGACCAGCGCCTCCCGCATACTTTTCATGCAGGCGCTCAAGTGCTCGTAGTGCGCTTCCAGTTTGGCCAGCAAGTCCTCGAGCCTGCGATCCCAATCCCTGGGTCTGCTCTGCACAGCATCCTCCTCGTGCATCGCCCTCCACTCCATGCTTCGGAAACTCGCGTAGCGATCTGAACATGATCAGCCATTCCCGAAGCGGCGCCGTCGCGCCCTATGGCCGTCTCGATTCGGCTTCCAGGCTACTGGTCTGGCTGCTCAGTTGTGTCGGTTGACTTGAGGGACATGAACTCTCGACCGAGCGGATGCATCCCGCCACCTGGCAGGGGGATCTCTCCGCGCGGTGCCAAGGCGGCGGGCGACTCGTCAGGATGCGCGGGCTTCAGCTGCTTTGCAGGCTCCGGGGACGGCTGCCAGCCAGGAATGAGATCGATACTGTGGGCAAGGAGATCCCTGATCTGCGTCTTCCAGATGTGCGCATAGATCTCACCCGGGGCGCCGCGGGGAAATAGCCCGGAGGCCTGCAGGCTCTGCTCGAGAGGCTTGGCTAATTCACCCAGTAGAAGGGCTTCAAAGGCGTTCTTGAGCGCCTCAGGATCACGCGCCAGCTGCCCCCGACTCAATCCCCCGGAAACCCCGGGAACATAGGAGCAAGCAGCGCGCCTGTCGATCGGGGCTGCCGCGACATTCACACTCGCACCCACAGCATCCTCCAAGAAACGGCAGGAGGGAGAACGTTGACCTGCTCCCTCCTGGGAATTGACGATGGCTAGTGCCATCGGCCGATCACATGTAGGTCGGGGGGGGGCGGAAACGGAAACACCCTGAATTGGCATTCATCGCATGTCCCCGTTTCCGCCCCCCTCGGGTACGGAAGCCTTGCCCACAGCCGGAGGTCGCATCTCCCACAACCTCTACCCAGGCCAGCCATCCTTCCTATGAAAGCCGCCCGGGTGCTGTCTCAGAGCACCACCAGTTCGGCCTGCAGGGCACCTGCTTCCTTGATCGCCTGGAATATCGCAATCATATCGCGCGAGCTAACACCTACGGCGTTGAGCGCTGATGCGATCTCATTGAGTGTCGTCCCCTTCTTGAGAACGGTGAACTGGCCACCTCCCGACGAGATCCCCACACCCGATTCCTGGACAATGGCTGTAGTTCCCATGGAATAGGGCGCCGGCTGCGAGACGGCGGTCGAGGCATTGACCTCTATGTTCAGGTTCCCATGCGAGATGGCAACCGGTTGGATGACAATCTCGCCCCCAGCCACTATCGTCCCGGTGCGCTCGTTGATCACCACGCGCGCCCGCACCGCTGGCACAACCTTCAGTTCCTCGACCCGGGCCAAGGCCTCTATGGTGGCCGCGCGCGTCGTATCCGTGCACATGACGACAATGGTGGCCGCATCCAGAGTCGCCGCGGAACCCTTCCCGAGCAAGGCTGTAACGGCTTCTACCACGCGCCGGGCGGTTGTGAAATCAGGCTGGTTCAGGATGATCTCGAATTCCCCGCTCTCGATGAAGGACACGGACACTTCCCTCTCGACAAGGCCGCCGTTCGGAATGCGGGCCACTGTGAGGTGGTTCGTGCTGGCGCTCGTGCCACCGGGTCCCTCAGCACCAAAGCCACCCATAGAGAGCGGTCCCTGTGCGACCACGTAGACTCTGCCATCCGCCCCGCGCAGCGGGGCCTGAACGAGGATGCCTCCCTTGAGGCTCTTGGCATCCCCCAGAGACGAGACGGTCACATCGATGCGTGACCCCTCGCGCGTGAAAGGTGGCAAGGTGGCCGTGAGCATGACGGCCGCGACATTTTTCACATTCATTTCATTCGGCCCAATAGTGATCCCC
>JAGMDA010000350.1 GCA_023128935.1 Candidatus Eiseniibacteriota bacterium
TCGTCGCCGCGCCTCGTCCTCGACGCCCAGTCCTCGCCGAAAATGGGAACTTATTCTTGCGCAAGCCCTTAGCCGGCATGGGAAAGCGCAGCAGGGATTGGGATGGCGCAGCAAAGCAAGCAATAGCAGGCGCAGCATGGCAGGTGCTCATCCAACCCTGATTCCCGCCCAGCCATCTGCGGCGACAGTGCCGCGCTGGGCCTGGCAGCCTGGGGCGCCTTCGCGGGGTCTCTGGGGCTACGCGGATGCCTTCTGCGACATGTTTGCTAGATTTGCGAAGCGTGATTTCATGCGGTTAGCGGTCGCGTCCTTGATAACGCCCTTGCGCACCGCATTGTCGATCTTTGAGATTGTAGCCGGCAATAGGTCTGGTTTCTTGCTCGGATCCGCCTCGCGATATGTGCGGATCGCATGGCGCACCTGTGATCGGACAGCCCGGTTGCGAGTCCGTTGCTTGGCGCTCGTGCGCATCCTCTTCCACGCGGACTTATGTTGTGGCATGCTTCGACGGCTCCTTTCGTATGCGCGGGTCTGCGGGTAAGACCCGATAGCAAATCAGCGACAGAGGCTACCAGAAAAGAGGCCACCTCGTCAATGCCCCTAATCGCGCGACAACACAGATACCGCCTTCGGGCGAGCGCCTGGGAGGGTTTGCTCCCGCCGGCGCTGGGCGGTCTGGCGCTGGCCTTAGCCTTTCCCCCGTGGCGCATCTGGCCGCTGATCTTTCTGGCCTGGATTCCGCTTTGGGTGACATTGGCGCGCGAGGCCGACGGTCCCCGGAAGCCCTGGCCCGACCTGGAAGGGTCTACTTGCCCACCTCGGCTGCGCTACAGTTGGCGACGCCCCTTCTTGCAAGGCTGGCTGATGGGAGTCATTTGCTTTCTGATCATGCTCTACTGGCTCCTGGCCCTGCCGTGCGAGGAGATGACTATCCCGGGACTGATGATTCCCTCCCTGCTTCTGATTGGCTTCTACCTGGGACTCTTCTTCGGTTTGGCAGCCCTCTGCTCCAGTCTATTGAGCCGTTGGAGTCATTGGCCACTGCTCGCGGTGGTCCCTATCGTGACGGCGTTATTCGAGTTTGTGCGCTCTCTGGGACCGCTCGGATTTCCCTGGGGCGCGCCCGCCTATGCGCTGGCCCGTGTGACACCGCTGCTTCAGACCGGCGCCCTGGTGGGCTTCTGGGGTCTCAATTTTCTGATCCTGGTGGTGGGCAGCTTAATCGCAGCGGGCATACGCCGCCAGCGCTGGGGCCTGCTGGCAGCAGTAGCGCTGGTGGCCGTACTCTGGGCTTATGGGGAAATCGTACTTGCGCGGCATCCCGCTTCCAGCGGGGATGCGCAGCGCAGCCCCCTGCGGGTGCTGGTGGCCCAGCCCGATGTGCGCAGGGAGATCAAGTGGAAACCGGAAAAGAAGAGCGCAGTGACGCGCATGGTCCTTGAGCACGGAAGGCGGGCTGCGAGGCGCGGCCAAGAAGCGGGGGGTTTTGACCTGTTCGTCTGGCCCGAGACCGTGCTGCCGGCCCGGCTCTTCAATGATGCCCCGCTCTACCAGCAGGTGCTGGCGTTCGTGGACTCGTTGCGGCAACCGGTGCTGCTCGGCACACAGGAGGGCTATTGGGTCCATGTTCTTGGCAAGCGCCAGTATATCTGCAATAACTCCGCCGTGTTGCTGCGCCCTGGGGGGGGACACTCACCGATTTACCGCAAGATGCGCCTAGTGCCCTTCAGTGAGCGCATGCCGCTACAGAAACTCGCGCCTTGGCTGGGGCAGCTGGATTTCGGGCAGTCGAATTTCTACCCCGGCCATGGCCCTGTTCTGGCAGAGATCGGTGATGTGCGCATCGGATGCCTGATCTGCTTCGAGTCGGCCTTCCCCGATCTAGCCCATGCCTATGTGCAGCTGGGAGCGAACCTGTTGGTTGTCATCACGAACGACTTCTGGTTTGGACGCACGGCCGGACCCATGCAGCATGCAGAGATGTCAATCTTGCGGGCGGTGGAAAACCGGATCCCGGTCGTGCGGTGCGCCAACACCGGAATCAGCTTCTTGGTTGACCCCTGGGGACGGGTAACTAATGAGACGAACATCTTCACGCAGCAGGATTTTGTAGGTACAGTTGCCGTGGGCGCCGGCAGCTTCGCGGCGCGTCACCCCGCGTGGGCTGTGAAGCTCTTGGCGCTTGGCCTACTTTTGGTGATGGTGGCCTCCGCGCGGCGCTGGAAACAGAAGATGGAGAGTTGCGATGTCGGAAGATAACTGCAGTGAGAGGCCACGGCGAGCCGGCCCGGAGCACAATATAGGCGAACACCCTATAGGCGAACACCCTATAGGCGAGCACCCTGGGCTGCCCTACCGAGTGGTTTTGAAGAAGGGGCGCGAGAAATCGGTGCTGCGGAGGCATCCCTGGCTTTTCTCGGGGGCCATTGAACAGCTCGAAGGTACCGAGGAGGCGCAGCCCGGGGATTTGGGTGAGATAAGGAGCGCTTCGGGAGAGCATCTCGGAATTGGCGTCGTGAACCCCGGATCGCAGCTTGCAATACGGATGCTGCGCTTCGATACGGGTGCCGTGGACCTGCCATGGGTGTTGTCTCGGCTTCACCAGGCGGCAGCTTTGCGGGCGCGGATGGTCCCAAAAGGGACGACGGCTATGCGGCTTGTGAACGCGGAGGGAGACGGGCTGCCAGGCCTGATCGTGGACCGCTACGCCGATTACCTGGTGGTGCAGTGCGCCAGCCTCGGCATGTCACGGCTCCAGAATCTGTGGCTGCCGGCCCTCGGTGAGGTTTTCGAGCCCAAGGGAATTGTGGATCGAAGCCAACGAGCCCGGGGCGACGCAAATCTCTCACGCCAAGACACCCTACTCACGGGCGAGGCTCCGCCCCAGCTATTAGAGGTGCAGGAATGTGACCGTCGATTCGCCGTGGATATCATGGGTGGCCAGAAAACGGGGCATTATCTCGATCAGAGGGAGAACCGCCGGAGGGTGGCGGCGCTGGCTCGTGGCGGCAAGGTTCTGGATGCCTTTGCCTACACGGGCGCCTTCGGTGTCTGGGCCGGTACGGAGGGAGCCGAGCAGGTCGTAGCCGTTGAGACTTCCGCTGCCGCCCTGAAACTGGCGCGGGAATCCTGGCGGCTCAACGGGCTTGACGAGCAACGCTTGCGCACCGTGCGCGCCGGCGTGCAGGAGTTCCTCCGACACGAGCAAGAACAGTTTGATGTGATCATTCTGGACCCACCCGCTTTTGCGAAGGAAAAGGTACACGTGCAGCAGGCCACGAGGGGCTACAAGGATATCAATTTCTGGGCGCTGAAGCGGCTTGCTCCGGGGGGCTATCTGGCAACCTTCTCCTGCTCGCAGCACATCGGCACCGATCTCTTCCAGAAGATCATTTTCGGCGCATCTATCGATGCCCGGGTTCCCCTCCAATGGCTGTCAAGATTGGGGGCAGGAGGTGACCACCCCGTGCACCTGGACCATCCCCAAGGCGAGTATCTCAAAGGGCTCCTCCTGCGATCGCTGAGCTAAGTACGCATTTCTCCCTGGGCGAGAAGCACCGGATCAACTCATGGCCCGCGACCCCTGGTACCTGGAACGGAT
>JAGMDA010000351.1 GCA_023128935.1 Candidatus Eiseniibacteriota bacterium
CGCAACCGGATTTTGCGCTAATAGGAGACTTCCTGCGCCAGCATCGACGGAAGCCTTCACGATGCCATGGGATAACGGTTTCGGGCTTGACGATGATCAATTGGCAAGGGCGCAACAGTCAAGTTTTGGGGGATGTGCAAGGCCAGGTGCGGTCCTTATGAGAACGAGCCAATACTTCGATGGCGCAAATGAGATGACCATGGTTGAATTGGCCGAGTGCGTGAGCAAAGCCGACAAGATTATCATGTTTTGGGATCAACATGAGTCACGATGTGTTCACAGATGGTTTCTATGACCGGGTCAAGCCCCGCCTCCACAAGCGCATCGGCCGGGAGCTGCGGCTCGCTCGGCGTGTCCTTGATTTGGGCTGTGGATCGTGCGATTTGGTCCGGGACTTGTCCCGAACGTATCACCAGCAGGTAACGGGAGTGGACATCTCTTCGGAGAGTTTCCCGAAAGGGAAGCAGTTACAGGAGGGCGTGCGGATTCGCTGCATCAGAAAGGACGCAACGCGCTTGGATTTCCTCAAGGATGGAGCCATAGACGCAGTAGTGACTATGTGGGCGTTGCATGAAATGAAGCGTCCCGAAGCGATCTTGGCCGAAGCCCACCGGATCCTGCGGCCCGGTGGCGAAATGCTCGTCGTGGACTTTCCGCAAGGGTCGCTGGCGCAAGAGCTGTGGAACGAGAACTACTACACCCCGGGGCAGGTGAAGCGGATGTTGCTAAAAAGCGGGTTTGCTGAAGTTCGCGCCAAGCTGATCGCGCGAGAACAGGTTATGTGGATCACCGGACATCGCCCAAGCCTCGAACGCTTAGAACAATGAAGGACATGCGTATACAGGAGTTCTCTGGAAAGGACAGGACATGATCGGGAAATCTCTATTGGGAGTGCTGATTGGGGCCGGAATCGGAACAGCCCTCGGGTATTTCGGGAAGTTTTCTTTCGGAGTGTATCCGCTTACTGCCAATCCATACCGCTAGAAAGATCGAGCGGGCCGCTCGGCCATGAGACGGCCACGGCCCCCACCGCCCATGCCCCTGTTCACACCGGCATCGAGGCGGATTTCAATACGAAAGCGCTTGAGACATGGGATTTGTCTTGTCCACCGCTGTGCTTCGCCAAAACCTCATCCGGCCGTTCGAGGATGTCTGCGTGGGAAGGCCTTGGATCGAGGGGGGCCTGAGTGTGGCCACAGGACCGTGCAGCAGATTCCAGGGCGGACATATGGTCCCTAAGGAGAGCACACACTTCGACTGGGGCAACTTCAGTCTAAGGCGATAATCAGCAGCACGCGCGCACCTTGTGGCGCCCGGCGGGGGCTGTGCGCGAGTCTGGTTCATGGAGCGCCGGTCTGGCAAAAGGCCACGAAGTCCACTGACAACGCCGGCTACTCCAGTGCGGCAAGGATCTTCGACTGTGTCTGCTCCTCATCGCAGATTCTCCGAAACTCCTCGCGGTCAAGGATCTTGCTGACATAGATCTCAGCGGTAACTGGGTAAGCCAGGTAGCGGGTTACTGATTGGAAATCGAGAGTGACGACATCATCGGGTACCCGGTTACCTTCTTGATCAACGATAGTGGCCACAGGGGACTCCGCGAAGGAAATCATCACTGGTTTCTCTGACCAGCCTAGGAAGACCCAGACCTTAGTACTGTCCCGCCACTCGTCGTTGAAAAGAGGCACCATGCAGCGCGCATCAGTTCCAATGTCCGGGTCTGATGCAAGGTCTTTGGCCCACCCCTGAAACGCGGTGACATAGGTTTCGGCTTTGCGAGCCATATCCCCCGTCGCGCTGAGGTCCGGTTCCATGCCCAATTCACGACTTACCGCAACATAGATGTTCACGGTGGGCGGCCGGCGGCTACCACCAATTGAGGGTATCTCCAATTGCTTGATGTGTGTCTCGCGAGTCAATGTGAGAATGCCCTTGAAAAGCTCCACGAGCTGCTGCCGATAACCCGGTTCCAATCGCAAGTGCTCCGCTTCCGGCATTCTCTCCGGGACGACAAAGGGCTCGAGTGCCCATGTCAGGTAGTCATACCAACCGGATGACTCGGTTGGCTCGAGGGAGATATCTCCTGAGCGAATGCGCTTGATTAGCTCATCGGCTAGGTTGAAACCTGAGGGAATCTGAACCTCATTGAAGAGGCGCTTCGCTAGCTCGGTCTCATGTGCTTGGGAAGGAGGAAAAAAGTAGACACTATCGTCAGGAGCCATTGTCAGTCCCCGGTCAAGCCCGGCCAATTGTACGTCCAAGGCTGCGTATTCGGGTGGGAAGGGATTGGTCAGCCTCGAGATGAGGTTCAGATAGGCCTCGTAGATAGATCGTGATCTCTGGTCCGCGTGGAGTGCTCTGACAACATTCGCTATGCCGGTCCGGCCCTTCAATTCGGTCTGCAACATGCGGTCTTGTCTGAAGATCGCGGTCAGTTCCCCCGACCAGGTGTAGAAACCGATGGGCTTTGATTTCAACTCATTGTCAAGGAAGCCTGACTCGCAGAGCCGAACCGCCGCTCTTGCAGTACCGGAGAGAGGAACCTCGATGCCGCCCAACTGAGCAGCGGCCAGGACGACCGCACCGGCCGTGTCGATCTCACCCGACGCGATTGCATTTGCAACCATCCTCAATAGATGGGCCTTCCCCACGAAATCCCCCGCACCATTCTGAGCCGCCAGTTCCACGGCGGCGTAGAGGCCGTCGTCGAACTGCTTTGCCTTCTGAGCCAGGATGGAGGCGGATAGGATACCGCTGCGCATGTCGCTGAGTGTGGGCCTAATCGGTGCCTCGACCGCCTTTTCCCGGGGAGTTGAAGTGATGTCCCCCTCCCAGAGTAGGGGACCGCGATCCTTGGGGATCTCGAAGCTCAGGACCTGTGTACTGAGATCAAGCTGCACACGGTAGCCTCTAGCCTCCACCGTGCGCACCAAGCAGCCAGTATCGGGGACATCCAGCTTGTCTCCATCGGCGCGCGCAGTCTGGACAAGACCCGGATTCCTGCGGTTCGGCGTCGCGTCATGGTAATTAACTACCGTAGGACCCACTATGAACAGACAGACAGCCGCAAGGGTAAACAGCCAACGCAACATGGCGTAGTCCTCCACTCCCGGGTGGGGTACATCTGCTACCGGCAACCACTGCCGCCAACGCTAACCGCGGTCAGAGCCGCAGAGCAAGAAGGACTGCATAGCAGCCTGGGGGGGTGGATTTTTGACCTCCTCGCTTGCCGGCTGGGGGAACCTCTTCTATACTTCCCGGTTCTCCCAAATGAGCCACTGGCGCAGCTGGAGGAGCCGGTAGTAAGCAGACGGACCTGGCCGTAGGCGGAGGAGGGAGGAGCCTGGGACATGACAAAAGAACTTGGTTTTGCTCTGATCGGCGCCGGCAAGATTAC
>JAGMDA010000352.1 GCA_023128935.1 Candidatus Eiseniibacteriota bacterium
GAATCAGGAGCGGGCCCAAGCACAGGCAGCCAAGGCTCCTGGGGCGGTGGCCTTCCCGAGCATGGAGGAAGCGCTGGCCGCGCCCGGCGTCGAGATCGTCACGATTTGCACGCCCAGTGGCACACATGCCGAGTTGGGCATCAAGGCCGCGCAGGCGGGCAAGCACGTCATCGTGGAGAAGCCGATGGCCTTGACACTGGATGAGGCCGACTGCCTGATCGATGCTTGCGACCAAGCCGGCGTGAAGCTGTTCGTCGTAAAACAGAACCGCTACAACAGGCCTGTTCTGGCCGCTCGCCGCGCATTGGAGGAGGGTCGCTTGGGAAGCCTCTTCATGGGAGGCGTGCGCGTCCTCTGGCACCGCGATCAGGCCTACTACGATGCCGAGCCCTGGCGCGGGACCTGGTCAGAGGACGGAGGCGTCTGTACGAATCAGGCCAGCCACCACATCGACCTGCTGCTCTGGTTCATGGGCGAGCCGATCAGCGTCTTCGCAACAAGCTCCACTCAGATGCACGAGATCGAGACCGAAGATACCGCCACGGTGCTGATCAAGTTTCGCCACGGGGCCACCGGCACCGTGCAGGCAACCACATGTGTGCAGCCACGAGACCTCGAGGGTTCGCTGTCCCTCTTCGGCACCAAGGGCACCATTGAGATCGGCGGCTTCGCCGCCAATAAGCTCCGCACCTGGATGCTTGCAGATGAATCACCCGACGACAAACGGATCTTGGAGGAATGGGGAGCAAACCCCGACCAGTTCGCATACAACCATGCTGAGTTCTACAAGAACGCACTGAACAGCATCTCCGGAAGCCAGCGGGCCTTGATCGACGGCATCGAGGGGCGACGCAGCCTGGAGGTCATCCACGCAATCTACGAGTCAATCGAAACAGGCCGAGAGGTGACGCTGCGCTTTGAGCCGCGCAGATGCCGCCTCGGAGCGAACCGCAAAAGGGGATGAGAAATGGCGATCCCGCTAGTTGACCTGAAGGCACAGTATCGAAGCATCAAAGAGCAAATTGACGCGGCCATCACCGAGATCCTCGAAAACACCAGCTTCATCGGAGGCAAGCCGGTGAGCGATTTCGAGAAGGACTTTGCCACGTACTGCGAAGCCAACTACGCCGTGGGCACGGCCTCCGGGACAGCCGCGCTGCATCTGGCGCTCTGTGCAGCTGATATCAAGGCGGGCGATGAAGTCATCACGGTTTCGCAGACCTTCATCGCCACTGCGGAGGTTGTCAAGCTCTGTGGTGCCGCTGTGCGCATGGTCGACATCGATCCGCAGAGCTACTGCATGGATCCGGATGCCCTTGAAGATGCGATCACCGACAGGACCCGCGCAATCATCCCCGTCCATCTCTACGGCCATCCCGCGGACATGGACCCGATTCTGAAGATCGCCGGGAAACACGGTATCACCGTAATTGAGGATTCGGCGCAGGCCCACGGTGCCCGCTACAACGGCCGTCGCGCCGGTAGTATCGCCGAGATCGCCACATTCAGCTTCTATCCAGGCAAAAACCTTGGCGCATACGGCGACGCCGGTGCACTCACCCTCTCTGGCAAGGAGACGGCGGATAAAGTGACCATGCTTGCCAACCACGGCCGCTGGCTCAAATACAAACACCTGATCGAGGGTTTCAACTACCGCCTCGATGCCATCCAAGCGGCTGTCCTGAGCGTTAAACTCAGGCACATTGAGGAGTGGACTGAGAAGCGCCGGCAAGTTGCAGCCCGCTACGACGAGTTGCTGGCCGACTTGGAGGAAGTCACCCTCCCGAAACCGAAGGCAAATGTCGAACATGTGTATCATCTCTATGTTGTGCAGGTTCCAAACCGCGACAAGGTCACCGAGTACCTCCGCGAGCATGGGGTGATGGCGCAGCTCCACTACCCCATCCCGCTCCATCTGCAGCCCGCTTACGAACACTTGGGTATGAAACCGGGTTCACTCCCGGCTACCGAAACGCTGGCAGACCGATGCATTTCTCTGCCGACCTTCCCCGAGCTTACGGAGGAACAGATCAGCACGGTTGCCAAGACTCTGAAGGCAGCCATGGTCAATGCCTAGGGAGCGCCCAGGGGCACATGCCCGCGGGCGCTCACGCCAAGCGGGCGGTCCGCGCGGCAGGAATCGATGGGTTGTTCGACGCCATGACCGGGAGCGCTCGGCACAGGATCTTCATGACGAAGGACCGTACGTCATCCTCGACAACATCCGGAGCGCCTTTAACGTCGGGTCCATCTTCCGAACCTGCGAGGCTGCTGCCGTCCGCCATCTATATCTATGTGGGATCACCGCCCATCCGCCAAATCCCAGGGTCCTGAAAACATCTCTCGGCACCGAAGAGACGCTGCCGTGCGACCATATCCTCTCAACAGCTGAGGCAGTGGAGGCGGTGCGGCAGAGGGGAGCAAGCATCTTCGCCGTGGAACTCACCGACCGTAGCATGCCGTATACGGAGATCGACTACCCCGAGCAGACCGCTCTGATCTTTGGTCATGAAGTCAGTGGCGTCTCGGTCCCGATCCTTGAGATGTCGGATCAGGTGATCGAGATCCCGATGCTGGGGAGAAAGAACTCACTGAACGTGGCCACCAGCGTGGGTGTGATCCTCTTTGAACTGCTCAGGCAGCGGTCGGAGAAGGTGTCAACCGGCTCAGGTACGGTGCGCAACGGGTAAGCCGTTGCGGCCGCGGATCGACGGCGATGACCA
>JAGMDA010000353.1 GCA_023128935.1 Candidatus Eiseniibacteriota bacterium
CGGCGCAAATGGGAAGTTATTCTTGTGCGAGCCCTAAGGCGGAAGCCTCGGGGCAACGCCAAGTCTTGTGTGTCAGGATGAAAGCGGCACCGGTTCCAAGCTGCTTGCACCTGCCCTGGGGACCAGCTACACTGCTGGCTTCGAACTACGCAAGATCGCATGCCAGGCGGCGCGGTATTCGTGGGGGCCTGCGAGCCGCGGAAGCGCATGCGCTGAAATGCGCCGAACAGAGAAAGGGGCAAGCGTGGACCAACGCACGACTGAGCTAGCGAATATACTCGTCAACTACTCCTGCGCCATCAAGAAGGACGATAGGCTCCTCGTGGAGGCCAACGGTTTCGACTCCTTGGATCTGATCGCAGAGATCATTCGGATCGCCACGAAGAAGGGAGCGTTCGTCTTTCATCAATTCCGGCATGACACGACGCAGCGTGCTCTGCTCACACATGCCAATGAAGAGCAGATCAAGGCACAGGCAAAGTACCCCCTCTATCAGATGAAGGATATGGACTGCTACATCGGAGTCCGGGCCACGCCCAATATCGCAGAGCTCTCTGATGTTCCTTCTAAGAAGACCGCATGGTTCGCGAAGCATTATGGGATCCCGGTTCACCTCAAGGTGCGTGTACCCAACACGCGCTGGGTCGTGCTGCGCTACCCCAACTATGCGATGGCTCAGAGCGCCAAGATGCCGCTGAGCGCGTTCGAGGATTTCTACTACGACGTTTGCACTATGGACTATGGGAAAATGTCGCGGGCCATGAATCCTCTCAAACGCCTCATGGACAGAACTGACCACGTGCAGATCATGGCGCCGGGGACAGATCTTGAGTTCTCCATCAAGGGTCTCACAAGCATCAAGTGCGCCGGCAAGCTGAACATCCCCGACGGAGAGTGCTTCACAGCCCCGGTTCGGGAGAGCATTGAAGGAAAGGTTCGGTTTAACGCGGGATCGCTGCTGGAAGGTGTTGTATTTGAAGATATCGACCTTGTCTTCAGCAAGGGCCGGGTCGTCGAGGCCAAGTCCGGAGCCAACACGAAGAAGCTCAATGAGATTCTGGATCGAGACAAGGGGGCCCGCTACGTAGGGGAATTTGCATTCGGCTTCAACCCCTTTATTACCAAGCCGATGCTGGACATCCTGTTCGATGAGAAGATCGCCGGTTCCTTTCACATGGCCCTCGGAAATGCCTACGATGAGTGCGACAACGGCAACAAGTCCTCGCTTCACTGGGATCTGGTACAGATCCAGACCCCCAAGAAAGGCGGCGGTGAGATCTGGCTCGACGGCAAGCTGATCCGCAGGAATGGCAGATTTATCCCGAAGTCGCTGCAGGGGCTGAACCCGGAGAATCTGAGGTGAGGGGAGTTTGAATGGCATGAGTGCAAACAGCATTTCATCCGGCGTGGTTTGTCCAGGTGGGAGGGGTTCGGGCGGCAACACGGCTGGCATCGTTCGTGCTTGTACGATGCGCTTAAACCTCTCCTTGGCATGTGCGATTTTGGCCGGCGCCCTCCTTCTTGCGGGGGCGGTTGTGTCTGAGGTGATTGCCGCACCCCGGGACTTCCGGCTTGACCTCGCGGTGCAGGATAGACCATCCGATGACGGCAGCTCACTCATCTTGAGCTGGAGTACCGATCCCGCCGTGTTGACCCTGCCTACTGGCGTCGTCCTGGAAGACGATCCGCAGATCTTTATCGAACGCAAAACAGAGGGCGCCGTCGATTTCCTGGAGGCCGGAAGGACGACGATCAGCGCGGGGCGATTCCAGGATATAGAGCTCGATTCCCGTGAGTCCTATGTCTACCGAATTGGGCTTCAGCCCGCCACTGGGGGGATGGTCTACAGTGAAGTCTCCATGGCTGCTTCTCCCAAGGGCAATCTGTTTCGAACCCAACGCGTCAATGCGCTGGTAGCGGTCCTGATGATGGGCGGTCTGGTCATTGCCTACATCATGGCCGCCAGGCGGGGTGCGAAGCTCTTCATCCGCAGGATTTCAGGCCTCGACCAGATCAAAGAGGCCGTTGGACGCGCCACGGAGATGGGCCGCAAGATCCTCTTTGTGCCGGGGATTGTCAGTGTCAGCGAGCCTCAGACGCTCGCGGCGCTCGGTATCCTGGGCTACGTCGCCAAACTGACAGCGCAGTACGGGACCCAATTAGAGGTCCCTAACGCCGATCCACTGACGATGGCTTCGGCCCGTGAGATCGTCAAGCAATCCTATATGGAAGCCGGAGCCCCCGAGGCGTTCCACGAGGACATGGTCCGTTACATTACGCAGGATCAGTTCGCGTATGCGGGGTCGGTCAGTGGCATCATGGTTCGCGACAAGCCCGCGGCGATCTTTCTGCTGGGGTGGTTCGCGGCCGAGTCGCTCCTGCTTTCGGAAACGGGACAGAGCATCGGCGCCATCCAGATTGCCGGCACGGCGCAGGTGACCCAGCTGCCATTCTTCGTTGCAGCCTGCGACTACACCATGCTGGGTGAGGAGCTGTTTGCCGCGAGTGCTTACCTGTCAAAGGACCCGCTCATCCTGGGGTCGATCAAGGGGCAGGATGCCATGAAGATAGCCATCCTGGCCGCCATCGTCATCGGTGTGGTCATGGCGACAGTGGGAGCGGACGGTTTTGTGAACTGGTTCACGGCGTTGTAGCGAGGGGCTCTCGGGTGGCATATCGTGCCGGAATGCCTACGCCTGGCTTTGAGCAGCCAACCTCACCAGGCGTGCAACGACCCGGTTTCACAGCCCTTGAAATGCGGCGGGATCTTGTGAGGTTCTCGGGGGCCTTGAGAAGGTCACAAAGGGGAAGTCCATGAAGAGGCAGGTTCCGATAATGCTTGCCATCACTGCAAGCTTTCTTCCTGTTATTGCGTTCTTTTTCCCGAATGCCTGGATCAACGAGTGGTTCAACCGCAAGCTCGATGAGTGGATGGTGATCATCGCTAGCTTCGCTTTCTTGCTGGGCATTGTGAGCATGGTTCAAGTGAACCTTCACAAAGTGCGGCGTCGTCAGAAGGGCTGGATCTTCAGCGTCATCATCCTGGTTTCATTCGCAATCATGGCGTCGTGTGGATTATTCGGGGCCCAGGGAGAGCGGGAGAACGGGACGCTCTATCCGTTTACATGGATTTTCCAATTCATATACGCGCCGATGCAAGCCACCATGTTCTCGCTCCTGGCGTTCTATGTGGCGTCTGCTTCGTACCGCGCGTTCCGCGTAAAGAACATGGAAGCGTCACTGCTGCTCATCGGGGCACTGATTATCATGTTTGGCCGGATTCCGTTTGGGGCCTTGATTCATCCGGTAGTGCCGGACCTGGCAGAGTGGATCATGCGGTTCCCAAATGCGGCGGCTCAACGAGGGATCATCATAGGGGCTGCGCTGGGTGCGGCCTCGATGTCTATTCGAGTGATGGTGGGGATCGAGCGACCCTACTTGGGGAAGAGTTAGGACCGGGCAAGTCCCTACCCAGGGAGAAACCGTGGCTGGAAGATGCTGCCATGCGGGGTGATGCATGAATTGGGCGCACAAGCTGCTTCTCATCGACCGGAGGATCATTTTTGTCGTTGTATTCGTGGGGGCGCTCATTCCGATCATATGGCCGATCGGGCTGGCCGTGCAGATATCCCCCCCGGTAAAGGCGGTCTTTGACCGCGTAGAAGCGATGAAACCGGGTGACGCCATCATGCTTTCCTTCGACTATGGACCATCGGACGGTCCGGAACTCGATCCCATGGCTAACTCGATCCTGCGCCATTGTGCCAAGAAGGGCATCAAGGTCATTGGGGTTTCGCTCTTTCCGCTTGGCGGAGTGGAGATGGCCATCGCGAGGTTCATGCAGCTGGATACAGACCTGAAGGCGCGGAACGGTATCGACTATGTCAATCTGGGATATAAGGATGGTGCCCCGGCACCCATGAAGGCCATGGGTGATAGGATCGAGTCGGTCTTCCCCTGCGATGCCAACGGGGTGCCATACTCCGAGATCCCTGTCCTTGAGGGAATCCGCAGCTATGATGACCTGGAACTGGCCATCTCATTGGCCACCAGCATCATCGGGGAGTGGTGGATCAACCTGGTCAATGCCCAGTTCGGCATTGACGTGGCCCTAGGAACAACGGCGGTGTCGGCGCCGAAGTACTACGCCTTCATGGAGGCCAAGCAGGCCATCGGCGTGCTGGGTGGTATGAAGGGCGGATCGGAGTACGAGGAACTCGTGGCCAGGGCCTATCCTGACCTCAAAGGCTTATCGCGATCGGCGACCATGGGCATGGATGTTCAGTCGGTCGTCCACTTGGTCATCATCTTCTTCATTCTCTTTGGCAACGTGATGTTCATTGTGACGAAACGAATGACAAGGGGGGCGAATTGATGGAGCTGCAGCTTCCAGGTATTGGTGAATGGGTTGCGGCCTTCTTGACCCTGTGCGCTTTCAGCTTCTTGTACAAGGATAACATCCTCTATCGATTTGCCGAGAGCGTGTTTGTGGGTGTCTCTTTCGGGTACTATATAGGTCTGGCCAAGATCAATACGCTCGAGCCGAATCTCTTCCGTCCCCTATTCGGCAACTTCGGGGAACAGTGGTCGCTCATCGTTCCCTTCCTGCTGGGCGTTATCCTCTACCTACGCTATATACCGAAGCTCGCCTGGGTCTCGAATTGGTCCTTGGCGGTCTATATCGGGTACTACATTGGAGTAAACTTGCTCCAGCGACTTCAGGGCGAGATCCTGCCGCAGGCGAAGGGAACCATGTTGCCCCTCAACGTTGGATTGTGGCCCACGCTCTGCAATCTGGTTGTCATCATCGGAGTGGTTACGGTTTTGATCTACTTTTTCTTCTCCAGTCCCCACAAGGGTGTGCTGAAACCAACTGCACGGATCGGGATTTATTTCCTGATGATTTCCTTCGGCGCGAGTTTCGGTTACACAGTGATGGGGCGTGTCTCATTGCTGATTGGGAGATTGACTTTTCTTGTCAATGATTGGGCGCGTCCCCTGGTGCACGGTGCATTTGGAGGCTGAGTCCGCCTGGAAGAGATGGATGGCGGTGGAGTCCGCCTGGAAGAGATGGATGGCGGTGGAAGCCGCCTGGATATAGACGCTGATTTGATACCCGAGGCGCACATGCCAGGCTCAATCCTAAAAGCAGAGATCCGTAGCCGGATCTGGAGTCTACTCACACGAACAGGTATTGCGCTTTTCCCTGGCGCTTATGGCCGAACGCCCAGGTTCCACGGTGTGCGTAAGGTGGTCGAGCAGTTCCACCAACTCGATCAATGGACTCGGGCCAAGCGGGTCCTCGTCCTGAGCGAACCGGTACTCGACCGCATCCGCCGCGCGGTTGTGAGGGATGGAAAGGTCCTGGTCGTGCCGGATCTGACGCGCACAGAGGGATGGATCATAGAGGTCGATCCGGCTGCGGTGGGTGTGGAACGCGCACTGGAGGGCGCTTCAGCGCTCGGGGTTGCGGAGCGAGAGGTGCCTCAAGGAGTCCGCTTCCTGCGCGGACAGGAGATTTTCCCGGTGGACCTCATGATCATCGGCGCCGTGGGGGTTGATCGCCATGGCGCGCGGGTGGGCAAGGGAGCCGGCGAAGCCGATCTCGTCTACGCGCTGGGGCGGGACAGGGGGTTTATCACTGCCGAGACACCGGTTGCTGTACTCGTTCACGACCTGCAGCTTCTGGAGGAACCGGCTACGCGGGAGCCAACCGATCTACCCATCGATCTCATCGTGACTCCCAAGGGGACGCATCGCGTACGCTCCATGCACATGCGCCCCAAGGGCCTCGATCCCGCGATGATCACGCCCGAGCGACTCGCAGCCTTCCCCGGCCTGCGAAGGATGCTGGATCGCGAGGGCATCGACCTGCCGCCTACGCCCTCCGGGACCCTGTAGTCCAGTATTGGGTCACGAGAGTATCGGACTACACGCCGCCCCGTACCCCACAGCGAACTCGTGGATGTTGTGGAAGGTCTGCTCGTCGATGCGCTCATCGAGTGGCACCACGGCACGAAACCTGTAACCTGAGACAGACAGCATTTTGGGCACGCCAGGAGCGATGCCCCTGATCGATCTCGGAGATCACCCTCCCCTGTTATTGGGAGCAGGTATCTCCAATGGTAGGCCAAACCTATCCGGCGATGGCTGATATCAGCAGCCTACTCGTTGGGTCCAGTTGGCCATGGATGTGGTATGCCCAGTGTCCGGCTGCATTGCGAGGTGCAGTGTCAGCTTGTGCGGGATGCATCGTGCACCTGCCCGAGGAATGGCCCGGATGCCACGTGGACGGCTGGGGCAGACGCCGGTTTCAGAGGCCCAAACCGTAAGCAGGCTCCGCATCGAAGCCCTTCGTGCGGTGCCGCTTCACTGATCTCTCAGGAGCAATTGGGGATCATGTCTAACGGAGAACGAAACATGTGCTTCCAGGCTGCGTCCCGGTGGACGGCTGACCGATGAGACTCGCCGCTCGAGACGCAGTCCACGGCGTGCCCGAACGCCAGCGGGCATTCCCGACCGGAGCGGCAGGGTTCACGCTCGTGGAACTCATGATCGTCATTGTAGTCCTAGGGCTTCTCACGACCGTGGGCATCAACCTTGCGCGCAGGGCCAGGGCGCACGCGGAGGTCGCTGCTTGCATCTCCTACCAGGTGGCCCTGCAGCGAATGCTGTGGCTCGAATACACGATCAACGGCGAATATCCGAACAACCTCGACGGGGTACTGGCGAATATGCCCGCGACGACCTCGATCGAGGCGGAATTCGTCTACTTTGGTGGTGAGGATGCTAACAAAGGTCACGGAAACGACTGGGACGGCCATGATGGCGACAACCCCGGCAAGAAGGGTGGAGGCGCTGATCTGCCAGGGTACTATCTGCGCTGTTGCCATGACCATTCGGCCGCCGGCGTTCTGTTCGTCGACAGTGGCTCCAATCTCCCGCCAATGGCCATCCGCAACGAGAACGAGGCCCGCGGCACAGTGAAGTGATGCGGAAAGCAGGCTGGCGGAGAGGCCATTGCGACTTCACAGGCGGCAATGCTCACCATTAGGGCCCGCGCACAGAACAGATCCACACACGTTCCCGCTCGCGGATTTCTGGCGGATCAGGGTTATGTCCCCGCATTCAGCACCAATAGGCGCCGCTCGGTCATTTCCTCAATGGCGTAGCGCGGGCCCTCGCGCCCCATGCCGGATTCCTTCACACCACCATAGGGCATTGGGTCGACCCGGTAGGTCGGGTAGTCGTTGTGGATGATGGCACCAACCTCAAGCTCTTCGAATGCGCGCAGAGTCTTTTGAACATTGTTTGTGAAGATTGCTGCCTGGAGGCCATAGATCGAAGCATTGACTTTGGCAAAGACTGGATCGAGGGCGCGGTACGTTTCGACTACAACAACCGGCCCGAATGCCTCCCGTGCGACGATGGGCAGTTGCTCGGGAACCTTCGTGAGCACTACGGGTGTGACTACGTTCCCCTCGCGCTGCGGCGCAAGCAACAGCTTTGCCTCCTGCGTGCTGACAGCTTGATCGATCCATTCCAGAATCCTGTCCGCGTTCGCGGCATCAATCATGGGCCCGCAGCGGACTGTCTCGTCGGATGGATCGCCGCAGGGAATATGATTTCGTGCGGCTTCCAGAAAGGCGTCGTAAAATCGGGAAGCGGCCCTCTCCTGGATGAAGATCCGCTGAACCGAGATGCAAATCTGGCCTGCATAGATGAAGGCGCCCAACGCCAGTCTGCGGGCAGCTGTCTCGATGTCAGCATCGCGCTCCACAATTGCCGCTGCATTTCCTCCCAGCTCCAGCAGGACTTTCTTGCGTCCTGCCAGTGCCTTGAGGGACCAGCCCACCTCGGCGCTGCCCGTGAAGCTCAGCATGCGCATCCGGGGATCTTCTACCAGGGGTTGTGCCTGTGACGCTGGGCATGGCACGACGCTGAGTATCCCCGGAGGCAATCCGCACTCAAGGGCCATACGCCCGAGCATGATGGCCGACATGGGGGTCTGAGAGGCCGGCTTGACAACGATCGTGTTGCCAGCGGCGAGGGCGGAGGCCACCTTATGCGCCACAAGATTGAGGGGGAAGTTGAAGGGGGAGATGGCGGCGATGGGCCCCACGGGCACCCGCCGGACCAATCCCAAGCGCCCCGTCCCGTCGGGCACCTGGTCGAGAGACAGAAGCTCACCGGGGATGCGCAAGGCCTCCTCGGCGGCGATGGAGAAAACCGACCCTGCGCGCGCTGCTTCGGCCCGGGCAAGGCTGATCGGCTTTCCGGCCTCATCGCTGATGATTTGGGCCAGTTCATCGGCGTGCGCTTGGATGCTTTTCGCGATGGCCCGGAGCCAGGCGCTCCGCTTATGGGCAGGCTCCCGAGCAAACTCAGGAAACCTCTCGTGAGCCAGACCGATCGCATCTTCCAGTAGACTGTGGGTTCCGAAGGAGACCTCGCCAACCACCCGGTTGTCATAGGGGCTGCGAATTTCACGCTTGGTCCCGAGATCATGTTTCTCCTCGCCAAGAATCAAACCAAAGGATCGCATAGATCAATGAACCTCCCACGAAAGCTATCCCAAACCTGTCCCGAATCCGCCAGAGAGCCGCATCGGGCTCCCTGGAGGCATCTGATCCCACGCGGGCCCTAACCAGCGCCCCAGTTTGGCAATCGGGAGGCCGAAAGGCAAGGGTACTGCGCCTGCCCGGCGCATCATCAAGCTGCGCAGCGAAGTCAATGGGCGTCGGCGCATGGCCAGACCGAGGTGGAGATCACCTAGTCGGAGGTCGATTCCGGAACTTGGGAACACTCTGGCGTCCCCGCAAATGCCATTGCAGGTTGGATCCTGCTCGGGATACCGTGGGGGCAGGTTTCGGGCCGGCGTCTGCTCGGGATGCCGTGGGGGTCGGTTTCGAGCCGGCGTCTGCGAGGGTGTCACATGGGTTCACTGAACGGGACCGCTTGACGGCGCAGTTCGATCGAGCGCAAGGTGCGGGCTGCCATTGGAGCGCCGGTTCAGCCCGGGATCCGGTGTGAACAACAAGTGGGGAAGCCGTCGGGCTTGGGAGTGGTGACAATGGGATTCTTTGATCAACTCTTCGGCAAGAAAACGCAGATTCGCGAACGGGGGACACTACGGCCTCCTGTCCGCCCAATGGGTGCTGTCAAGCGGCCAGATCCTCTGTTTGATGAGATGAACAACTATATCATCGTCATCCTTGACAGCTGTCGGTATGACTCCTTCATGCGCGCGGAGCCCAAGATCATACCGAAGCTTGGTGAGGTTGAAGCCCGCTGGAGCTACGCATCGTGGACTGCTCCCTCGCACTACAATCTACTCATGGGACTGCTTCCTCACACAAGTCCGCCGCAAGTGTATGCCTCAGACTATTACAAGGAAGACTTCCTCAAGTTCAACGAACGCTTTGGGGCCAAGGACGTCGAGTTCGCAAGCTTTGTCCCGCACCTGTTCATGCCCACCTATCTGCGTAACACCCTGGGCTATGCTACACACGCCAAGGTGTCTCTGCCGGTTCTCAATCCCAAGACTGCCATCAACCGGGATTTTGACACCTTCAAGCTGATGGAAAAGCACAACGACATGAACGCGATGCTCGATGAGATGGAGTTTTCGACCAAGCGTCCTTCCTTTTTTCTGCTTAATGTGGGGGAGACGCACTACCCATACGCCCGGCCCACAGAACCGAAGAATCAGTGGCCCAGGCTGAGTGGCGTCCATGGGGTATTCAAGCACTTGGACGATGCCCTGGTGGATGGCGAACTCAAGGATGGCAAGGCGGAGCCGTTCTTTGACCAGGAGAAGCTTGACCAGCTTAGGGCCAGGCAGATCGATACAGTGCAGTACCTTGATGGTGTCTTCGAGCGTCTCTACGACATGGTGCCGAAAAACACCTACATCACCGTGACCTCAGACCACGGAGAACTCTTCGGAGAGGGCGGGTACTTCGGCCATGGTCCCATCCAGCATGATTTGGTCTACCAAGTTCCATTCCTGGAGGGCAAGGTCCGCTAGCCGGCCTGGTAGCATCCTGATCCAACTACCATCTCGCCATGAGAACTCCCATGACTGCCCCCGCGTCAGGCCCCATTGACTCATGTACTGGATCGCCGTCGTCCGTTCCTGCTGGGGCGATAAGAGGGTCTCAGTCTAGTACTTGACTGCCTCCACAGCGGCAAACCTGCGCTCGGGCTCAGGAGGTTTGGCGCTGGGCCGGCTGCCCTGGCTCATATGGGTAACTCCTGTCAACTCCTAACGATACTTGCCAAGCGAGCCGACAGGATGAGGAGGGAGCACATAGCTGCAGATCGCTCGGGCTCAGGTTTTCCCGAAGGCAGTGCCGCGGGTGAGGGACACC
>JAGMDA010000354.1 GCA_023128935.1 Candidatus Eiseniibacteriota bacterium
GATCTGTCATAGTACGCTATCCAATAAGGATAGTAGAAACGCTCTGGCGGCGCTATGGCTACCACTCGTGGGGGGTTCTTTCTGTGGAACCCGTGTTTGACCAGTATCCATGTGTATTCATTCAAGACCCTTTCCCTTGCTCTCTCCTCTTGGATCTGGAAGCTAAAGCGGGGAGCGTTCACGCTCTCGAGGAGGTCAAGGGTCTGCGTCTCCAGGAATGCTAGACTACCGAGTATGCCGTCCGAAGCGATCGATATCTCCCGTTTGCCTCCCTCAACCGCAAGAGAGATCTTGAACAGATAGTATGGAAAGTAGATCAGCTCTAGTTTTATCGGTTTTGGTTTGCTTCTTATAAAGGAGAAGATCCCACCCGGCTTGAGCCTCTCTAGAACCGCATCCTTTTGGACCAGCGATCTCACATACCCTGCTCTGAGCTGTTCGGGGTGGCATTGACTGGACGGTGCGGCCACGCAACCATCGTTTGAGCTGCTCAGAGCGGCATCCTTGACGTCCTTTCGATCATTTACCCCTGCAGCCATTAGATATCTTCCGCCCTGCCGGAAGCCCTCTTGCGCGTTCCTTTCAACAGAGCTATTAAACCGATCGCAAGTAGGATACCCCCCGCCGTGAGATTCGCTACCTTCCCGACAACGGTAGGGGGTGCATACACAGCGATGACCATGATGATTCCAAGGGCTATCCAGAAGATCCCTATTACCTGCAAGGGATTGAGGCCCTTGTCTCCTTTCGATCTCTGGTTTTCCACGATGCCTCCTCTGGCACGTCGTATTGTGAATTGCTCTGGCTTGTTGTATCGTGAACTCCTCTGATCTGTCGTAGCGTGCATTCGTTTTGCCCGGCGAGGAGTCTGTCTAGTACTTGATGTACAGGATGATCTGTACTACCAGAATGACTGCCGCCCAGATCCTAAGGTCTCGCCAGCGCTTCCTATCAGGCGCTCCTCTGAATATATACTCCTTCGGTCTCATTAGCGCCCAGATAATGACGGAGACAAAGAAGATGGTTCCCAAAATCTTTGCCCAGAACAATGGAATATCCATAAACCATGCAACCATCCCTAATCGCCTCCTTCCACTCGGCTGGCGAGGTTCTCCTGTACCTGCTCATCCTTCATCACCAGTCCGTAGACCAATCCCCTCAGTTTCTCGACCGGCTCCGGTTTGGTGAAAAGGCTAATCAGGACGTTAACGAGCAGCGCCACCACAAAGGACCACCATGCCACATACAGGAAGTTCATCCCTGTGCTGTGCAATATCGCAGAACACGCCACTCCACCCAGCAAACCGAACAACCCACCCCACTGCGTGGCCCTTGCCCACATAATGCCCAATAGCACGGTCGCAAGAGTGGGTCCCTGGAAGATGGTCAGCAGATTCTGCATCGCCTGGTAAATGCCCTTGAAGCTCGTAGTTAAAGGCTCTGCCAAGAAGGCCCCTATGATCACGAATACCAAAGTTAGCATGCGACCAAACCTGAGATAGTGTTGATCGGATGCATTCCTCACGAATAGGTTCTGGTAAATATCCCTAGTCCAGATCGTCACCGCCGAATTCAGTGTAGAATCCACGCTTGAGAATATGGCGGCTAGGAAGGCTGCGAAGACAAGGCCGGCGAGCCCCACAGGCAGGAGATTCTTGATCGCCCAGGGGAGTGCTTGGTCCATGTCCGCCAAGGGCTCCGCACACAGGGCCAGGACAAAAAGGCCCGGCAGAACATATAGTATGGGAACGAGGGTTTTAAGAAAGGTCGCACTAAGCATTCCCGCTTTTGCGTCCCATTCGGATCGCGCTCCCAGTGTCCTCTGGATAATCGCCTGATGGCAACACCACCAGGCGGGGGACAGCACTAGTCCCAATCCAAAGATCATCCCCAGCCATGGATAGCTCTCGTGGCTCAAGGGAAGGAAAAGTTTGAAATGGTCGGGATGCTCTGGGGAGATTTTCTCGACTAGTCCACTCCATCCACCCACCTCGTGGAATCCGATGATGGACACAGCAAGCCCACCAACCAGCATGACTGCAAGCTGAATGACGTCCGTCATGGCCACGGCAGTAAGGCCGCCGGTTACCGTGTAGATGCCAACAACAACGGCCGTGACGAGTATCCCCAGCCAGATGGGCCAGCCAACATAGGTTTCGAGCATCACTCCACTCGCCCAGAAAAAGATGGCGATACAGCATATTAGGAACGATCCCCACAGCAGCGCTTCGACAATCCTGACCGGTTGGTTGTAGCGCATCCCTAAGTATTCCGGAACAGTGTAGGCCCCGGCTCGCCAGTAGTAGGGAACAAAGAGCAGCGCCGAGAGGACCATAGCCGGTATTGCGCCCAGCCACTCATAGTTGGCTTGGGCAATGCCGACGTCATAGGCGGCACCAGCCCCGCCAACATAGTCATAGGACCCGATGTTGGTCCCGATAATCGACATACCGATTACCCACCAGGCAAGCTTCCGTCCAGCGAGGAAGAAGTCCTCTGAGGTGTGAACGAACCTTTTGAAGTATAGCCCGACAATAAACACCCCCACGATGAAGAAGATCACAATGAAAAGGTCCAACCCACCTATCATAGAACCTCCCCTTGAGTGGTGGCTTAGCTACGGGTCATCTTCATCGCAGCCCTCTGGATGCCTTCTCCACCTGGAACGCCCCCATGATAAACCAGGCGCTATTTCGCGCCCAGTACTCATTCGTCGCATAGGCGTAAGTCCAACCATGGGCATCCGTGTCGAATATCGGATAATCTATAGGAACCTTCGCCATCACGAAGTTCTTAGTGTCGTTGTCGCCCAGATAGGTGATGCCGCCAGTTCCACTGAGAATCCCGTTCAGAATGCCGCCAGGTACAACGCCATCCTCGCAGCCCTCCATGAAGCAGTAGCGGTGGTGATAGCACCCTGGACCTCTCCCGACTCCAGCCATCATGGAGACATCGGCTGGGTTGAGTCCAACGATCCATTGGATCTGCCGCTCAGCTGCCTCAAGGTACTCACGCTTCTCGAGAAGGATTGCTGCCGTTGCCAGTCCCCAGGCGAAAGCTCCCACCCGCCTGTTGCGATAGTTGCTATTATACAGATTCCTCGGGCCTTCATCTTCTTCTATTCCGCCGATCTGCCCGAAGCTGGACAAATGGGCAAATTGCATATTGTAGTCTGCCCAGCGCTCGAACGCGTCTCTGATGCGGTTGTTCAGCTTGCTGTCAGGGTTATGCTTCAGATACTCATAGAGCGCGAACAGGTGAAAGCGACATTCTGAGTACCTATCCGATGTCCGGGCTTTGTCAAACGAGAACCAACCTTCCTCGTCCTGAAGGTCCAGGATGTTCCTAACCCTCCTTTGCGCATCCTTGCTGTATTTCGCCTCATTAGTGACCTGATACAGATCGATTGCTGTCATCAACAGGCCCGTTTCTAACCAGAGGTATGAATTCAGCTTCTCTTCGTATTCCGGTTTTGATAGATCCACTGAGCGGTCAAGCTCATAAACATCCCCGGCAATCGACAGGCATTTCTCCGCAAGCTCGCTATCATGCGCCAGTAGAAGCCTTCCAGTTCTGGCTAGGCAAGAACCCGTCCAGCTGATACCGGGCCCGCCCGTATAGCCGTACTTGTTCTCCAGCATCTCCTCTTCTCTGACTACCCGCGGTGGCTCTTGCTCCGGCGCTCCAAGCCAGGTGCAAACATCTTCAAAGTCGGGCGTGAAGCCCGCGTGAAATGCCCCATCCCAATAGGTCTTGCAGAGATATTGCGCTTCCCACGCCGCTTCATCCACGAATCTCGGCTTGCCGCCGAGGGTCTCGTCTAGTTCGCTGCCGAACTCTTCTTGTAAGGTCGCCAGCGCCATAATCCCGATAGCTCCCGGGCCGATCCACTTTCCATAGTCTCCGGCATCGTGCCAGCCGCCTGAGACATCGACTTTCGTGCCATCCGTCCTTATAACCGCATCCTCTGTGTGGCACGCCTTGTGAAAGCCAGGCACCTCCATTCCGCAGCGCTGATAGTAAAACCATCGCCCCGCCTTCTTCGCCAGTTCGAGATACAAGCCCCTTTTGATGTGGAATGTATAAGAATCCATCACATCCTTGGTCGCTTTCACGTGAAGCCGAACCAGATACAACCCCTCTCGTTTGAAATCGGAGAAATCTGCGATGTAGTTATTCCCGCCCCACGCATGAAAGCCAACCTCTTTGAGTTCACCGCTATAAACAGCGGGCTGCGGCGCAGGGTGCTGCCTATTGCGGAGGACATCTATCAGCTCAAACCTGCCCGTGAGCTTCTGGCCGTTCGCCCAAACCACTGCGGTCTTCGTGCCCTCCACGTCGTATCCGCCGTGACATACGATCGGTCTCAGGGTCTCCTGAGCGATGATCTGCCCCGTGGCCAACGGACACCAGGAACTTGTCTTCTGCCGTATCCACCTGATTGTCCGGGCCTGCTTCAGCTTCTCCTCGATCGTAAGCTCGCTGCGGTTGCGCAGCTTGCGGGAACAAACCGCGAACTCTACATACTTCAGGTCACCACAGGCCTTCACGCTGCCAAAAATGATCTTCTCATCTTCAAACCGGTAGTCGATCTCTCTCTCTCGGCCCGTAGCTGTGTCTATCAGAACAGGCATGCCCTTGATGAAGAAGTAGGTTGGATCGAAACCCAAGGTTGCATCCACGCTCGTCTGACCATGGGAAGCCGCATCCGAGAGACGGAATGTCAATCTCACCTTATTCTTGTTCTGGTAGATGCTCGCGTGGATCTGTCCTTCACTCAGATCGCACAATACGAGCAGGTCCGTCCGCTGGACCCAGTGATCCCCGAAGGCATGCTGCTTCTCCAATGCCATCGGCCATGCCCGCAGCGTGGGCATCGGCCCCTCCAGCTCCTCCCCGGCTGCGCCGCTGAAACACCCCCCAATCAAGACAGCGAGACAAGCCGCGGAACAGACCCCCCACATGCTCTTTCGAATCCTCATCCAGGCCCCCCCTTGAAGAGAATAGCTCCTGTGGAACGAATCCTATCTGCTGGAATTCCTACGGAAAACCAGCCGCAGCCATGGAATAA
>JAGMDA010000355.1 GCA_023128935.1 Candidatus Eiseniibacteriota bacterium
GAGAACCGCGGCGCGCGATGCCCGAACAGATTGATATTATTGCAGATCCGCGCGTCTGTTGATCCAATGTCTGCAACGTGGCGGGTATCGTCTCGCGCTGGCAAGTCTCCAGGGCCGGATTTGATTTTTTCCGCGGGAAAGGGCATGATCGCAGTGAAATCGGGGCGGGGGCGTTCGGCAAGGTTCCCCGATGTTCGTTTCCGGGAGAGAGAGGCACGAGATCGGGGAGGATTCAGTGGCTGCGGCGCGCTTCGTCCATCTGCACGTGCATACGCAGTATAGCCTGCTGGATGGGGCCTGCAAGATTGAGGACCTGGCCGCGAAGGTCTCTAGCCAGGGGATGCCTGCCCTGGCCATCACGGACCACGGGAATGTCTTTGGGGCCATCGTCTTCTACCGCACCATGCAGGAGGCGGGCATCAAACCCATTCTCGGTATGGAGGCCTACGTCGCACCGGGATCCAGGCATGATCGCGCCAAGCGCCATGGCAGGACAGCTTATCATCTGGTCCTCCTGGCCAAGGATCTCGCGGGCTATCGAAACCTCTGCACTCTGGCCTCCATCGGATACCTCGAGGGCTTCTACTACAAACCCCGGGTCGACATGGAAGTCCTGAGCCGTCACAGCGACGGTCTAATCGCTCTCTCGGGATGCCTCAACGGCGAATTGAATGTGCTGGTCCGGGCGAACCGCATGGAAGAGGCTGAGAAGGTCGCGCGCCACTTCGCTACCCTTTTCAAGGACCGGTTCTACATCGAACTCCAGGACCACGGGCTCAAGGAGCAGGCGCTGGCCAATGAGCGTCTGATCGAACTGGCCAAGCGCACAGGCTTGCCGCTGGTGGCAAGCAATGATGCCCATTATATGGAGCAGGAACATGCGCGGGCCCACGATGTCCTGCTCTGCATCCAGACCAACCACCTTCGGGATGATCCCCGCCGGCTGCGCTTCAATAGTGACCAACTCTTCTTTCGCAGCCCCGCTGAGATGGAGGCCCTTTTCGGGCACGTCCCGGAGGCGCTGGAGAATACGCTGCGCATCGCGGACGAATGCAACGTGCAGCTGGAGTTCGGCAATCTGAAGCTTCCCAACTTTCCCCTGCCCGAGGGGTTCGCTAGCCTGGATGCTTACCTGGAGCATCTGGCCTGGGAAGGCGTCAGGCGCCTCTGCGGTGAGCCGGGCGCGGAGTTGCGGGAGCGCTTGCAGCATGAGATCAGCGTCATTCAGCGCATGGGGTATGCGGGCTATTTCCTCATCGTGCGGGATTTCATCGAGTTCGCGCGGAGCCGGCAGATTCCTGTGGGGCCCGGGCGCGGTTCAGCGGCTGGGAGTTTGGTATCTTATGCGATCGGCATAACAGGCATCGACCCCATTAAATATAACCTCCTCTTCGAGCGCTTCCTCAATCCCGAGCGCATCAGTATGCCCGATATCGATGTAGATTTCTCCGACCGGGGGCGCGCCGAGGTGATCCGCTACGTGGTGGATCGCTACGGGGCGGAGAATGTCTGCCAGATCATCACTTTCGGAACGATGGCTGCGCGGGCCGTCGTCCGCGATGTCGGCCGGGTGTTGGGCATGACCTATGCAGACGTGGATCGGATTGCCAAGATGATCCCCGCCGAGCCGAAGATGACGCTCGCCAAGGCCCTCCAACAGGTGCCCGATCTGAAACAGATGGTAGACCTTGACCCCCGCGTCCGGGAACTCCTGGAGATCGCCCAGGTTCTTGAGGGCCTGACGCGCCACGCCTCCACGCACGCGGCTGGTGTAGTGATTACCCCGACCCCTCTTACTGAGCATGTCGCGCTCTACCGAACCAAGGATGATGAGATCACCACCCAATTCGACATGAATGCCTGCGATGCGATCGGTCTCCTCAAGATGGATTTCCTCGGCCTGAGAACGCTCACCGTGATCCAGGACACGCTTGCTTTTCTGCGCCGCAAGGGACTTGAGATCGACATCGACAAGATCCCCTTTGACGATAGCGCTGTCTACGATCTCATGTCCCGCGGCGCGACCGTGGGCGTTTTCCAGTTCGAAAGCACAGGTATGGTTGAGTACCTGAAGAAGCTCCAACCAAGCAACCTTGAGGATCTGATTGCCATGAACGCGCTGTATCGTCCGGGGCCGCTTGGCTCGGGTATGGTGGAGCTATTCATCGATCGCAAGCATGGCATCAAAGAGATTACCTACGAGCACCCGAGCTTGGAGCCGATCCTGAAGAGCACCTACGGCGTGATGGTCTACCAGGAGCAGGTCATGCAGATTGCCTCTGCCATGGGTGGTTGCAGTCTCGGGGAGGCCGATCTGCTCCGCCGGGCGATGGGGAAGAAGAAACAGGATGTGATGGACAGACAGCGGCACAGGTTCGTCCAAGGAGCGGTTGAGCGCAACGTGCCGGTAGAAGTGGCCGAGCAGGTGTTTGATAAGATGGCCCACTTCGCAGGCTACGGGTTCAATCGATCCCACAGCGCGGGCTATGCGCTCGTAGCCTACCAGACCGCTTACCTCAAGACTTACTACCCGGTCGAGTTCATGGCGGCCAGCCTTTCCTCCGAACTCAATGATACCGACCGGCTCGTGGTGCTGCTGGGTGAATGCCGGAGGATGGGCATACCGGTTTTGCCGCCCGATGTGAACGAAAGCCAAGAGGGCTTCAGCGTGGAGAAGGGCGCCATCCGCTTTGGCCTTGGGGCGATCAAGGGTCTCGGACACGCTGCCGCGGAGGCCCTCCTGCAGGCCCGGGAGAAAGAAGGGCAGCTGCGTAGTATCTACCACCTCTGCGAGAGCGTGGACAGCCAGGCGCTCAATAAGAAAGCGCTCGAGGGCCTTGTGCAGTCCGGTGCGCTCAATTCCATGGAAGGTTCTCGAGAACAGATGATCCTGGCGCTGCCGATGGCACTCGATCGCGCAATCTCTGTGCGGCGCGATCGCGAGCGGGGGCAGTCATCGCTCTTTGGGGGCGAGCCGGACATGATGAGGGAACCTGTATTGCCTGACGCGGAACCGTGGGACTTTTTCGAGGCGCTCAAGCGGGAGAAGGAGGCGCTCGGGTTATATCTGAGCCGCCACCCGCTTGATCCCTATCGCGAGATGCTTAAACACCTGATGACGGCTCCTTCACCCGCGATCCCAGAGATAACCGACGCAACGCCTGTCAAGGTCGCCGGCCTAGTGACTCGTGTTCGGATGGGGACAACGAAGCGCGGCAAGCCGATGGCCTCTTTTACCCTGGAGGATTTTCTCGGAGGAGTTGATGCCCTCGTCTTCAGCGAGGCGCTTGAGCAGTGCCGGGAGCAGCTGGTTGTCGACGCGGCGCTTTTGGCCATCGGGAGGGTTAGCGCCCGCGAAGGTCGGACGCCGGTGATCTTCACAGAGCGACTTGTGCCGCTGAAGACGCTCCAATCAGGCGAGGGACTCAGCCTGCACCTTGCGGTGGAGGGAGATTTGGCCGATCGGGGGATCACGAACCTGCGCGAGTTGCTCTCGCGCTCGAGCGGCGGCAGGGCGCCCGTGTTTCTGCATGTTGATCCGGGCACACCGCACGGGATGGTCGTGGCCCTCCGTGAAGTGCACATCCGGCCTGAGGGGAGCCTGCTCGAGGCTCTGGCGGACATGCTGGGTCCTCAATCGGTGCGACTGGCCTATGGTCGGCCCGAGGGCATGCGCACGCAGGATCTCTTCCCTCGCGCAGCGGGCGTTGGATTGCACGCGCAACGGAAAGGGGGTCCGTGTCATGGGATCAGTGAGGGGGTGGGAAGTGGCAGAGGGCGCTGATCTGCACGTTCACTCGAGCGCCTCCGACGGCCGCTTCCCGCCGCGCGAGGTGATCCGCCGCGCCTACGGAGCGGGCTTGTCCGCAGTTGCCTTGACCGATCACGATACGGTTTCCGGTTTGGAGGAAGCCAAGTGCGAGGCCGACCGGCTGGGGATCACATTCGTGCCCGGCTGCGAAATCAGCGTTCATCTCCAGAGCCGGGAGATCCATCTACTGGCCTATTATTTCGACGCCAAGCACCCCGAACTCCTTGGGCTGCTGAGCACGATTCATGAGATGCGCAAGGAAAGGGTCCGGCGGATCGTGCGGAAGCTCAACGACCTGGGACTGCCATTGCAGACCAGCGATGTAGAGACTGAGGCTTGCGTTTCCGCATCCATTGGACGCAACCACGTTGCGAAGGCGCTCGTTCGCAAGGGCCTAGTGGCAAGCCGGAGAGAGGCCTTCGCATCCTATCTTGGCGACGGACGAAGCGCTTGCGTCCCAATGGAAACCCCAAAGCCAACAGCTGTGTTGGACATAGTGTGGTCGGTAGGAGGTGTGCCGGTCATCGCCCATCCCGGACTATATGGGCTGGAGGATCCCGAGGCTTTCTTCAGAGATTGGGACCTGGGCGGAGTCGAAGTGGGGCATCCCTCCCAGGCAGCAGACGTGCGCGCAGTGCTGAAGCAGTGGGCCGCCAAGCGCGGCCTCCTGGTTACTGGTGGCTCGGACTGGCATGGTGACGAGTCTGCGCGGTTGGGGATTGGGTGTGAGAGAGTGGGGTTGGATCTGCTTGACGCACTTCGCGCTCTCCGCCGCTCCCGGGACGATCCGCACGGTCGCCGGCGGCCCTAGTCGTTTTCTGAATCAACAGTGCGACCGAGAAAGGGCAGCGAGAACCACCTGCCCACCCTGTGAAAAAGGTGGAGGAAGAGCCCGGAGAAGGACGATCTGGCCCTGGTGTTGAGTGCCGCGCTGCGGGATTCGGCTTCTGTATCGATGTAGTCGTAGAGCGAGTGGATCGTTTCGTGCAGCTCGGTGCGCTCCTTTCCGAGTTCTTCCATCGCACGGCGGTCGATGAGGGTGAGCTGGCCACCGCGGTGGATGTCGTTGTAGAGCGAGACGAGGTGCTGCAAGGATACCCGGGAAAGCGGGAAGCGATGTGAGTCGTCGAGCCTTATGTACCAGCTTTCTTGGCGCTCGTCGAAGAGGATTGTGTAGAGATGTTCCGACTGATCCGATTCCATGCTAGCGTCTCTCCTCAACACTGGCGTACGGTGGGATCTATGGCCATGGTTCTTGCTCTGTGTGTGCCCTCGGGCGCCGGACGGGAGGCAACCGCCTGTGTGTTCGCAGAGCTTCCACTGGAGACCCGCCATGGTTTCCTGCTGCACGCGTTGAGTTATCGGCAACACGAGCCGGCAACTAGAGCAGCCATCCTTTTACACGACTGGGCTCAGGTGGGATCTTCCTGTTGGGGTGAGCTGCCGGCCGAACTGTGTGCTCGCGGCTTTGACGTACTGATCCCTGACCTTTGCGGTCAAGGCCCGAGTGAAATGCCTGGAATGCTTTGGCTCTCACGGAGAGATCTCGCCATGCTTGAATGGCTTGATGTGACCGCCCTCTTGGGATGGGTGGGCAGCTCGGTCGATAGCATTGCAGTCCTATGCGTGGGATGGGCCGGATGGGTAGCACCTCAGCTGGTCGGCGAGGATTGGCGCGTGCGGCATGTTGTGTGGATTTGTCCTCAAGGCGAAATAGAGGAGGGGCGCAGGTGGGATCTTCCACACAGAAGCTCGCTGGAACTACTGCTCGTCAGTTCAGAGAAAGAAATCGAGAGTTCGGCACTTGCGGGGGATCTCTTCTCGCGATTGAATCCGGGTGTTGAGCTGCGTCTCTTCAGCCAGAGCGAGAGCGGTTGCTCCATTCTGTCCAAGACCTATTTCCGGACGGGCCTGCTGGATTGGCTGTGCGCGCAGCCCAAGTTCCAGTCGCCTGGCAGGCAGTAGAATGCCGCGGGGGACGCGCACCTCCTTTGCAGAACAGATCGGGGAGGCTGAGACATGCGTTGGTTGATCTTGGCGCTGGCGATCCTGGTGGCGCCGGTCAGCAATGCCGCGCTGCCAGGGGCATGCGACGCCAGGACGGATCCACCTTGGGCCCAGCATGTCCGCCAGGCCCAGACGGCCTTGGAGCTGGGCGACAGAGATGGATCATTGACTGCCATCGATGCGCTCGATGCGGCGCGCCCATCCAGTCCCCTGCCCCCATACCTTCGAGCGCGACTTGCCGAGAGTGGTGGGGCCTGGGCTGAGGCGTGCATCTTCTACCAGGAGGTGTTTGCATCACCGGAGCGGGAATCCACCCCGGAATGGATCCAGTTGGCTGCGGGCCGCTGGGTGAGGGCCCAGCACAAAATTGGTGAATCCCGACTGCGGGCGGTCATGGCGGAGCCGGATTCCCAAAGGCAGCATGCTGGCCGCTGCCTTATCCTGCCCCTCGAGCCGCTCATCTTGGGAGAGCAGGATGCATCCCAAGAGGCGCAGCTGCGGGTCCTAGGTGTTGCGGCTGCTGCGTGGATCAATGCCGCACTGACTCAGATGCCGGGGATGAGCGCCGTCGATATTCACACCGCATCTCTGCTGACCAGGGTGTTGGCCAGTAGGGGTGCCCGAGTCACCGCAGGGTCTTTTTTGAAACCGCTTATGGAGGAGTGTTCCGCTCCGCCGGTCACGACGACGCTCGGCGTGAGCTATCGCCTTGCCAAGCTCGCGCCTTCCGCGCCGCCGCCCTGGACGCCAGAGGCGACCAGGCCTGCTCACTACCTCGTGGCCTCGCCTTCTGGGGAGTGGACTGATGAGGCTGCCCGCGCCCTGGCTCACTTCCAAGCCGAGCATGATCTAGCTCCCACTGGCAATCTAGACCCCCAGACGCGCCTGGCGTTGGAGGGGGCTTATCGTCGGGACAATCAAAGGCTGCTCGCAACGTCCCCGGGAGGAGGCTGGACCGATCCGGCTCAGGTAGCAGCGCGATTGTTGGGGGCAGAGGCTCTGCTGACGGGAACCTTGGAAGCTGCCGGAAGCAACGTGATCCGATGGAATGTGGTCTGGGTTTCGCCCGAGGATGGCTCGTCTCTCTCCGCATCGATCGATGGGGTATTGCCGGCCGCTCATTTTCAGGAAGCTTGGGTCCGAATGGTGCGCATGATCCTAAAAGCCTTACCGGCTTGTGCGGCCCAAGGGGACTGCTCTGATCTGGTGGTGGCGGAAACACCTGATCATGAAGGCTTGCTGGCATACGGGAACGCCGTGCTGCTCACGGGGGATGAGGAGCACCCAGAGGACGCCGCCTTCTACTTCCGGCAGGCGGCCCGCAGGGGTGCCGGCGACAGGGCCCGGTGGTATGCGATGGCCTGGTCCGCGACTCCCAAGGCCTTGGACGCTCTGGAGCGGCGCTTAGTGCAGGAGACGATTCTTGGACGACCCCGGTTCGAAGTGCGTTTCCTGCGCAGCCAGAGCCTCTCGCTGGCTGGGGGCCTGCTTCGCCATCCCCTGCCGGAGCCGGTCTCAGGGCCGCTGCTTCTGCGGGATCCGGGACTGACCTACTTCCCACGGACCAGTTGGCTCAAGGTGATAGGCAGGGCGGAGGGGCCATGAGGGCAGTGTGCCGGAGATGTTTGGTCAAAGGCATCGCGCACATGCTTGGTGCGGTCGCCTTCTCTCTCTGCTGCTGTTTCGCCACGGGGTCTGCGAGGGCGGAGGGACCCTCCCCTAGGTCGGCCGGACTGTGGGTCGATGCGGGGAGCTGGGAAGTCTCCGGAGGGGACATTTCCCAGAGCGTGACCGGCCTGTGGATGAACGTTGCCGTCGGGCCGGATCTGGAGGCTCGCATCGAGGCGAGCGGATCGCGGGCGGAGAACGATGCCGCCTCGCGCGGGTTCGGACAGGGCCTGACTGGTGCCTTGCTGGTCCGCTATCAACCTCGGGGTGAGGATTGGCTACTGCAACTGGGTGCCGGCCTACCCTCGGGCGGGACCGGTCTGAATTCATCTGAGCTGGCTCTGATTCAGCAGATCGGCGAGCCTGTGCTTGGTTTTCCGGATGCCGATCCGGTCCGGGGCTGGCGCTACCACATGGGCGGGCTCTATGGCGTGGCCCTCTCTCATTGCATGAGCTGCTATGCGGGAGCGGGCTACGAATTCGCCGCCAGCTTTGAGCCGGTTGGTGATATTCAGCTGGAGCCGGGAAACCGCCTCTCAGGTCTGCTCGGTCTGGAAGCTGAGCAGCAGGGGCGCGTTCGGGGTGGGCTGCAGTTCATGGCCAGCGCTGAGGGTGCCGAGAAGGCCGATGGCAGAATTACGCGCGACAGCCGCCGGTTCCTGAGCGCTCGACTGAGCGGGCAAGCCCATCTTGACCCGCTACTCCTGGACATGGCCTGCCAGTTGGCCTCGACCGGTGCCACGCAGCTGGCCGCACTGGACGCGTACGATTCGTTTGTGGATGCGGGTCCAGGACGACTTGGCCAGATTGCCATCTCCATAGCTTCCGTTCGCAGTTTTTCACTTGGCGGCCAGTGGCGCATCCAGCCGTCCGTGACCTGCGACCACCGGAGTTTTACTTCAGAGGGGCTTGCTTATGGAGAGGGTTGGGCGGCCTCCCTCACACCAGAGCTGCGCCTGACGGCTAACGAGCGGGAAGCTGTACTCTCAGTAGGGAAATGCTGGGGGAAATGGCGCCCCTGGCTGGGTGAAGAACTGGGTCCCAGAGAAGAGATCGATGGTCTGCGGGTAACCCTGGAACTGCTGTGGCGGCTCACCGAGGCGGCCGCGAACACGGCTGCGGACGATACCGGGCAATAGATGCGAGCGGAAACCGCCCGCGCATGACGAAGGTGAGGGCATGCAGATACGTGGCCGCCGCAGAGGGTTGGTGAGAAGTCCGGGCTTGGGCAGACTTCGGGAGGGAAGCGATGCGCGTCAGAGAAGGCGCCCGGGTGGCTGCATTTCTTCTGTTTAGCGGTGTGCTCTCTGCTGGTCTCTGGCAGTGCACCCGTGAGACGACCAGCAGCGGGTCAGCGGGACTTCAGATCCTCTTGAGCAGTTCTGGCGCGGACTCCTCCACGACCGATTCGGTGGAGATTGAGGTCAAGCGCTCCGGGTCTATTGTGGCGGCCGACATGGTGGCGGTCGACTCCTTGGGCCACTTCTCCTCTACGCTGGCCGTTGCGGCGGGTGAGGGTTATGACGTCAGGGTCTTTGGCTGGGGAGAGGGGCCTGGCATGGCTCCCGATTCAAGCGCGCAAGGCGTTCTCGCCTTCGGCTGCGAGGGAGAGATCGACCTACTCCCCGGGCGTCTGACAGAAGTAGAGATCGAGATGAGCCGCGCGCAGTCGTCCGTTCTCGAAGTCACGGGCCAGGAGGGCTACCACACGCTGCAGGTGAAGTGGTCTGAGGTTCCCGGCGCCTCCGACTACACACTGGGTTGGCAGGCGGGGGACGGGGCATCCCAGGGGTGTCGCGAGGGGATTACTGACACATCGGTTGTCCTGGCGTGGGACAGTGCCGAAGGCTTTCTCCTCCTGGCCACTGAAACCGATAGCCTGCTTTTCCGTGTGTGCCCGCACTTTGATGTCCGCCCCGGCGTCTTTGGTCCGGGGCTCTGGAAAGACCTCTCGGTTTGGCTGGATCTGCCGCACCTCATTGCCAATCCGATACCTGCGCACGAAGCGGTCGTGGATGCCGAGACGCTGCGTGTCTGGCTCGCATTCGACCGCTTGATGGATGAGTCCTCCTTTGCCGCGGGCCTTCATTGGGTTCAGGAGAGCACGGCTGAGGAGGTCTCCTTTGGGATTACGCAAGCGCCCTCTGCAGAGGGTGCCCTCTATTGCCTTGACCCGGATTCGGGGCAGGTTCAGATGGATGAGACCTACCGGTTGATGCTGACGCCGGATATAGTGGACACAACAGGACGTGCGTTCGACGGCGATCCCGACACGGACGGCCTGCAATCAATCTATGTGTCTTGGTCAACAATGCCCTATGAACCCCTGCAAGTGCTCGGAGTCGATTCGGAGCACGGATCCATGGATGTTGAGCTCGGCGCAGAGCTGCGCCTGATCCTCAGCCGCAGGGTGGATGCTTCCACACTGTCGAACTCCTCTTTCTATGTCACCGATCAGTACGGGATCAAAGTGGCGGGACAAAGAGACACCACCGCCAGGGCCGACACCATCCGCTGGCGGCCTCAGGAGGACCTCTGGTACAACACTACCTATACAGCGCATGTAACAAGGCTGCTACTGGATGTCTACGGCAAGCCGTTTGATGGCGATCCGTCCACTTACCCGCAGCGCGAGGCCTTCATGCTGCCCTTCGCGACCGTCCAGCAGCCCGCGAGCCCCTACGTCAAGGCCGTTTGTCCGGAACCAAACGCCCTCGCCGTTGAGGTTGATGCCCATATCGAAGTGACATTCAACGAACCGATCGATCCGGTCAGTGTGAGCTTCGGCAGCAGTTTCCAGCTGCTGCGCGAGGGATCGATTACACTACCCGGTTCATTCGCTGCCGACTCCACGCAGCGCATCTATACCTTCAAGCCCAACCATTCCCTCGACAGAAACAAGCTACACGTGTTGAAGATCTCGGCGGTTCGGGACTTCGACGGCAACCGGCTGGATCAGGATTCGATCGCAGCTGGTTACCAGGATTTCACTTCCGAGTTCCGGACCGAGAATCCGCCCAAGGTCACCAACTCGAGTCCCGCCCCCGGAGACTCGGCGGTTGCGGTGGATGCGGCCCTGTGGCTGACCTTCTCCACGGCCTTGGATCCGGGCACAATCGCAACCGGATCGGTGCGCCTGCTGCGCGGGGAGGTTCCGGTGGCCTGCGCGAGGCAACTGGCTGCGAATGGTTGCGATTTGACGATCACGCCGGATGAGCCGCTCTCCAATTTGACGACCTACACAATGGTCGTTGACACCCTGGTGGCCGGCACGGATGGAAGCCTATTTGATCAGAATCTCACACTTGCGGGCCGGCAGATCTTCGAGGGTTTTTTCACGACCAAGCCTGAGAGCCTGCACCCGCGAGTGATCGATATCCACCCCGCCGATGGGGATTCGAATGTGGCGATCTCCGACTCGGTTTACATTGCCTTCTCAATCCCGGTCAAGCCGACCACGCTGACAATCGAGACCATCAAGCTCAGCCGCATCGAGGAGGCCAACGAGATTCCCCTGGTGGGGACGATTCTGAAAGCGGCCGATTCGCTCTCGGCGACCTTCACACCTCAGTATGCACTCGAGAACGGCGCGCACCATAGGGTGGAAGTGACAACCTTCGTACGCAGCGCCAGCGGCTTCAGGTTGGATCAGGAGCCGGACGCCGCGGGCCTGCAGGACTTTGAGAGCGAGTTCTGGACAATTCCGGAGCGGATTGCGCCCTATGTGGTCCACTCGGATCCATCGCTGGGGCAGGTTGAAGTGCCGGTCACAGATCCGATCATCCTCGACTTCTCGGAAGCCATGGATAGTTCCAGCGTAGCCGGCGCCTTCTCCCTCCGCTCGGCATGGGAAGAGAATGTCGAGGGTGAAGGCTCTTTGGGTGGAGAGGGGATGAATATCTGGGTGTTCGTTCCCTCCGACACTCTGCTGTGCAGTACTGTCTATACTGCGGGCGTGGATACGACGGCTGTTGATCTGGTCGGCAATGCCCTGGATGACAGCAGTGCTGTGCCCGGGGCGCAGCCCTTCGAGATCTGGTTCAGAACGGAGAGCGAGAGTATCCCCCCGCGTGTGCGCTGGACCGATCCGCTAAATGGAAGCGATAGCGTGTCGGTGGTGCCCACAGTACGGGTGGCTTTTACAGAACGCATGTGGCCTGAGTATGTAACCGAGGAGCGCCTGTACGTGGCCCCCGATGGGGGACAACCCATTGGAGGATCTTTCATGCCCGAACCCGGGGATTCAATCTTCACCTGGACCCCAGCGCAGCCGCTGGTCTTCTCCACACTCTACCGCGTGGTAGCCGACACATTGCTGAGGGATCCGGGCGGCAACCTCCTGGATCAGGATCCGGATTCGCTTGGCCGGCAGCTGTACGAGGGTTTCTTCACAACCATGCCCGAGACGCTGGCTCCTCGCGTGGTGAGCGCGTTTCCCGAGATTGGTGCACCTTCCGTCCCGCTGACTGCCGTGCCGGCACTTGGCTTTTCAGAACCAATGGATACGCTCTCGCTCAAGGAAGAGGGGGTCATCACATTCCGCCGGGGCCCCGAGGGCGAGGAGGAGGTGGGATTCACGCTATGGATTGCCCCCTCGGCGGACTCCGTGAACCTCGTGCCCGATGTGCAGCTCGCTGAGAACATGCGCTATCAGGTTGGCGTGAGCGTCCAGGCGCGCGATCTGGTGGGCAACTTGTTCGACCAATACCCGGAATTTACTGGCCAGCAAGCCTATGCAGGCCACTTCTGGACAGAGCATGACCAGGAGTCCCCGTGGGTCGAGACGATCTGCCCCGAGGCCGACTCCCAGCATGTCCTGGCCGATGTCGTCGTGCGCCTCGAGTTTTCCGAGCCGCTGGATCCGGCTTCTGTGGACTCCACGACCCTCTTCCTGAGCGAGGCTGGCGGGCCGGTCGTGCCAGCGCAATTGCTCCTGGATGAGCTGGATCAGGGTATTGCGGAGCTGGATCCATACGATGCGCTAGCTGAGAGCACGACCTATTGGGTTGTCGCCACAACCCTGCTCACGGACCTCGCAGGCAACCGGCTGGATCAGGAGCCCGGAGAGCCGTTGTACCAGGACTTCTCCTCCTCTTTCACGGTCGATGGTTCACCCATTATCCAATGGGCGCAGCCGGGAGGTATTTGCGCATTCGAGGACACCGCGCTGGTTTCCTTCGATGCCAGCGGATCCTACGATCCCGCGGATCCGGGGGACCCGAATCTGATCACGACAGCGATCTGGGGGTGGGGAGACGGTTCGGATCCTGAGACGTTGTCGGCCCCAGCGGGCTTGATTGCCGAGCATGACTTTCCCTGCCAGGACATCAAGGGATGCAATGGTCTGGACGATGACGATGATGGCGACATTGACGAGTGTGACGAGTCATACCCCGTGACCTTGACGATCATGAATGTGCAGGGGTTGGCCAGCAGCGACAGTTCGGGTGTCTCGTTCTGCGCCTTTCTTGTGCGTTCGTCCGAACCCGACAGCGGGGCGGTGGGGGTGAGCCCTACCGACAGTGTGCGAGTTACATTCTCGCGGCCGGTGGACATAGGCAGCGTGGATCCCGCGAGCGTGCTCTTCACGGCGGGGGCTGCGGGCACCCCGGTTGACTTTGGAGCCGCCTTAGACAGTCTAGACTTTATTGTGGTCCTCATCCCTGCCGAACCCCTCGAGGCGGACACCACCTATACTGTGACAGTCACGCCCGAGGTGACGGATGAATCGGGTGTGCATCTGGATCAGTGGCCGTGCTCCGCGGGCGAGCAAGGTTGTACAATCACCTTTACAGCGGGGGACTAGACCATATAGAACAACCAGGGGGTT
>JAGMDA010000356.1 GCA_023128935.1 Candidatus Eiseniibacteriota bacterium
GGGTAGCACGCCGCTTCGCCTCAGAACCTGGCAAAACTGTCTCCGTGAGATTTTCCTGGGGATTGATCTTTCGATATTTCACGGTTTTGGGACAGGCTCTACGTACATTTGGTGCTTTCCAACCGCTGATTGCCGCTGACAAGTGCCGCAAGGGCGCCTTGCCTTACTGGGTGCATGTAACCGAGGAAGGGCAGTTTCATGAGTGGGACAGCGAGGGTTCGATTCCTGAGATTGTTCGAGAGTGGTTCCCAGATCTATAGAGTAGGCCGATCCATTTTGCTCAGGTGGGTTCTCGCCGCAACGGATTCTCGTCATGGGACTAGCGTCCAATGCGTCCAATATCGGCAAGTTCGCCTTGAATTGATCCCTGGCCGGGGGTAGGAATTCTCATCGCACACAGGCATGTTCTCATACGTGCTTATTGAGCCACTCGTCGAGCTGGCATTCCACGTTAGCCTTCGCGATCCGAACGGCTGCCATGCCGCCCGCGAGGCACCCTCGGGGCTGTGGGGAGGTCAGGATGAAAGCCATCGACCTAGAGGAACTCCTCACCAGGCGGGTTCTTCTCCTTGATGGAGCTACCGGGACAGCGCTGATGAGTCGTGGCATGCCTGCCGGAACCTGCCCAGAGATGTGGGTTCTACAAAACCCGCATGTTATACAGGAGATCCAACGCGGCTACTTCGAGGCCGGCTCGGATGCGATCTACAGCTGCACATTTGGAGCAAACCGCCTGAGGCTGCGTGCGGTTGGAGCGCCAGACGAGGATGTCTCCGGATTGAACGAGCGTCTGGTGCGCATATCCCGGGAGGTCGCTCCGCCTGGCCGGCTCGTCGCTGGCGATATCGGTCCCATAGGACAGCTCATCGAGCCTTCCGGTGACCTAGACTTCGAGGACGCTCTATCGATTTTTAAGGAGCAGGTGGCCGGCTTGATCGCCGGTGGTGTCGACTTCCTTGTCCTTGAAACAATGATGGACATTCAGGAGGCTCGAGCAGCGCTCATCGCGGTCAAGGATCTTTGTGACCTCCCCGTCCTCGCCAGCATGACATACGAGGAAGGTCGGACTTTGACTGGTACACCGCCGGAGGCCGCAGCAGTCATTCTGCAGTCCCTGGGAGCATTTGCGGTCGGCTGCAATTGCTCCACCGGTCCGGAGCAGATGCTGGACACTGTGGAGCGCACGCGCAAGGTCGCCCGTGTCCCCATCCTCGCCAAGCCCAATAGCGGTCTGCCCGTGGTCCGGAATGGTAAGACTGTTTTTCCTATGGGACCAGATGCCTTTGCCACTGCAACGGCCCGATTGGCGGAAGCCGGCGCAGCGATTCTGGGCGGATGCTGTGGGACCACAGAGAAGCACATCAGAGAACTCAGCAACCGCTTGAAGCAGGTGGTCCCTCCTCGGCCTCGAGAATCGGGACCGCTCTGTCTCGCGTCTCCCCGGCGCGTGGTCACGGCGGGTACGGAAGGCCCGGTTAGGATCATCGGCGAGAGAATCAATCCGACTGGTAGAAAGAAGCTCCAAGCAGCCCTGCAAGCTGGTCGCTACGAGGAGATCCGTAAGTGCGCAATGGATCAGGCCAAGGCTGGCGCGCACATATTGGATGTCAATGTCGGGATGCCTGGAATCGACGAAGATGCAACCATGCGCGCTGTTGTGAAAATGCTGAGCGTAGCGGTGGATCTCCCGCTCTGCCTGGATTCCTCCTCACCCGAGACACTGGCTTCCGCCCTGCGGATATACCCCGGCAGAGCGCTTGTCAATTCCATCTCTGCTGAAAGGGCCAAGCTGGAGCGTGCGCTTCCCATTGCAGCGCGCTACGGGGCAGCACTCCTGATTCTCCCCGTGAGTGACAAAGAGATCCCGGAAACGGCCGCCATGCGATGTGGGCTCATCGAACGCGTGTTCTCAAGGGCCTCGGGATACGGATACACAAAGAGCGACATCGTTGTCGATGGTTTGGTCATGACAATCTCCAGTCAAACCCGGGCTGCTCGTGAAACGCTCAAGACCGTGGCTTGGGCTCGCGATGTGTTCGGAGCCAACACAGTCATCGGACTCTCCAATGTTTCGTTCGGGCTCCCGGAGCGGCACTGGTTGAACGCCACGTTCCTCGCAATGGCAATCTCTCACGGCTTGACCATGGTGATCGCCAATCCCGAAGACCCCATGATCCAAGCGGTCAAACCGGCAGCCGATGCTCTCACCGGCCGAGACCCAAGCTGCCTGCGATACATCGAGCGGCTATCCGCTCGGAAGACCAGCAAACGCACAATATCCGGGGCCGACATGGCTGCGACAGCCAAGGCGCACGCAACCACAACAGCCACAGCGGACGGGGCTGCGACGGCCGAGGCAACTCCTAGCGCACGGGCGTTTGATGCCGTTGTCCACGGCGACCGTGAGACGATCGCCGACCTGATCAATGAGGCGCTGGAAGCGGGAAGTCGCCCCCTCGATCTAGTCAACGAGTGTTTGATTCCAGGCCTCATGGAGGTTGGCGAACGTTTTGAGAGAAAGGAATACTTCCTTCCACAGCTCATGCTATCGGCCGAAACGACGGAGTGCGCCTTTGCCGTTCTCAGGCCTCTACTGGAGAAGGAAACTACACAGAAGCTTGGCAAGGTTGTCCTCGCCACTGTAGAGGGAGACATCCATGACATTGGCAAGAATATCGTGGCCTTGATGTTGCGCAACCACGGGTTTGAGGTGATCGATCTGGGCAAGAGCGTGAGCGCCGACGAGATCATTGAGAAGGCCCGCCAAGAGCGTGCCCATGTCATTGGGTTGTCTGCCCTCATGACAACCACCATGACCAAGATGGCAAGTGTCATCGACCGGATCAAGGCTTCAGGGCTCCCGATTCGTGTCATGATCGGCGGAGCAGTCATCACAGAAAGCTATGCGCGGGATGTCGGAGCCGATGGCTATGCTTCAGACGCCGTGGAAGCAGTCAAGATCGCCAAGGAATTGATGAACTCCGAAGCAAACACCTAAAAGCGCTATTCAGCATTCCTGGCGATTTCGGTGATGTGTCAGTCAGCATTCCTGGCGATGCGGAACCCCAGGGTGTTGTCCGGCGATCCGGGCCAGAAGGCATCACGCGAAGCGCTCCGGCAGTCGCGAGCATAGTAGTACCAGCTCCCTCCGCGGCGGACCCTCTGCGGCCAGACTTCATCTCCCTCCGGCCCCGTTGGATCGATCGTAACAGGAATCTCGGAGTAGTCCGCATACCGATCCCAGCACCACTCCCAAACGTTGCCGTGCATGTCGTAGAGGCCGAAGGCGTTTGGTTCCTTCAAAGCAATGCTGCGGGTCTTCGGCCCCAGGCCAAGGTCCGCGTTGCCGCAGTACCAGCCGACCGCGTCCAAGAGTTCGTCGAACTCGCAGTGCTCCTGCGTGACGTCGCCATTGGAGAGAGACGTCTCGCTCCCGGCCCGACAAGCGTATTCCCATTCGGCCTCGGTCGGCAGGCGATAGCCATCGGCGTCCAGGTTCCAGGAAACGAGGGCATAGAGCAGGCGGCCGTGGGGGTCATACGTTTCAGCGGAGATCTCGTAGGCCGGCTCGCGACCGTCGCGGGCAGACAGCCGGTTGCAGAACTCGAGCGCCTCGTACCAGGTGACCCCGTCAACCGGTCGCGACGAGCCTGGGCGATGCGAAGGGTTCGTATCCATCAGGACTTCATACAGGTACTGGTGGACCTCAGTGGCCGAGATCTCAAAGCTGCGCGTCAGATTGACCGTATGCTGGACTTCGGCGGCCTCGCGTCCCAGCTCGCTGGCGGGGCTACCCATGGTGAAGGTGACGCCACCGGCGAGATCGATCGGCACCATGCTGAATGCCAGGGGGTCATCCCTCTGCACATCCGGGGCATCGGTGCCTGGACTCCTAATCACCAGGCCGAATCCGTTGTCGAACACGAAGCTATACTCGTGGGTGCCGTATTCGAGTGTCCTCTCGTAGCGGTAAAGCACGCCCTCGACATAGGAGGCGGTGCTGTCGACCGGCTGCATCTCGAATCGGGAGCCGTCGATAATCACCTCGTGACTTACAGGTGGCGTCCCCTCGGTGTCGGTGTAGGTGACATCAAACGTGAACTCAGTCCCCGGCGGACCGACCAGGGGAGTGACGGTTGGCTGAAGGAGACTCGATCTGACTGGCCAGGTAACGACGACGTTCGAGATCTCCGACCAGTTGCCGCTGTCATCCTGGCTCCTGAGAGCCAGGTAGTAGACCTCCTGCCACGGCAGGGGTCCGATCTCGCACCTCTGGAGCGTGCCCGCGTCCTGGGGCATGGGCCTGCGGATTATCTGCTGGGCTGCGGCCCAGGTGGAGTCAACCAGCTGGGCATCCGACCAGCGGATGTCATACAACGCCGCCTTCCCCTCGATTCCATCGTCACCCGGGGCCGTCCAGCTGAGCCTCAGACAAACGGCCTCAGGATCGGTGACCAGCACTGCCAGATCACTGACCGCAGCCGGCGGCTCGAAATCGGTCGGCAGCTCTGGTCCGCGGAATACAACCAGGCCATCATAGCGGTCCGCGATGCAAACGATGTTGTTCTCCCCAACCGCCACACCAACTGCGTAGGACGTGATGACGCTTCCCAAGTCGACAGGGTGATAGGGATCTCGTACATCCACAACGTGCAGGCCCGCATCCTCAGCGGCAAGGAAGGCCGTCTCGTTGGCAACCTCGATGGCTATACAATCCCCAGCCAGGGCCAGAGAACCCACAAGCTCAACAAGCTTGTCTTCCTGAATTTCCATGATCTGCAGACCACCCTCTTCATCGGCGATGTAGAGGTAGTCACCCTCCAGCTCGACATCCACGGCTGAACCGGGCGTGTCGAGATTCCCCAGGATCACGAAGGCATCCGTGATAGAACGCGTTACGTCCAATACTGTGATACCCATCTCATCGTCGGCAACATAGGCAGTGTTGCCAATGACCTCCAGAGCCCTTGTATAGCCATATGTGCGGCTGACTCCCTTTTCCTGCAGGACGCCCGGGGTCTCGGGATCCGTGAACAGCACACGGATACCTCTCCAGGAATCCGCAAGATAGACACGGAAGGGATCTGTCATGAACTCTGGAGCCACAATGCACAGATCTTGTCCGTCATAGGCCCCTGTCCCTTGGTTGAGGTAGATGAGTGAGTCCGGCACGTAAGTGATGTCAAACGGCGTGATCCCTTCAGTGCCATCAATAGGTAGCGCGATGTCCCGCGGGCTGCCATCCGGGTCGTACATTCTGGCCACACGGATCGACTCAGCGAACTTCTTGGTGTCATGCCAGAGGATGAGTTCGGGATTTGCTGGGTTGGTGATGTCGACAACCAGCAAGCCCGCCTGGCCAGCTGCCACGTAAGCGTAGTTCCCGAGGATATCGACGTCCTGGGCTTCGGATGGCATGCTCACATGACCGACGATTGCAAAGGGGCTCTCGGGGGGGCGATACAGGTCCTGCTCACCACAACCCAACGGCCCTAGACATGCCAAGAAAATGGCACTCACCAAGAAGAAGAGCTTCCCGCTGTCCACGCAACTCCTCCTTCTGCCTTCCCTCTACCACAGGGGCCGGCTGGCCGAGATCCAGCACCGGGTCCCTGTGTAGTCCTTCTCCTCAGATGGGTCCTCGCCTACAAGCCCTCCCGGGCTATCGGCCGTCCGAACCGTGTAGCGGATGGCTGTTTCCAGTTTGATCCCATTCCAGACTGCCTGGGATGCCCAGAGCGCCTGGATCTGATGCGATTTATCCAAGCGTCCCACATGGAGTGGATCCACATCCAGGGGCTTCTTGCTCGTGTAGAACTGACGATCATGCTTGTACTGTGCATAGATGGAGGCTGTTTTGATCTCCACCAAACCCCGATCGATCCAAGACCCCAGGGTCATGAACAGACCGGTAACCTGTTGCAGGAATGCACTCCCGTCTGCCCGGGGGCGATAGGGCCTTTTCTTTGGACGGTAGGTTATCCGCATGCGATAGGTATCCTTCTCGTAGGATCCGTCGCCGTCGTTGTCGGAGTTCTCAAGCGTCTCGCCAACCGAGTCATAACCACGAGCTTTGACGTCCGCATAGGCGTACCTTAGGCCAGTCGTGAACCGCCCGTACTTGAGGTCTGTTTCAATCCTCCCATTCCACTCCCAGAGATCATTCTCGAGAAACGGTCGATTGTAGAATCTCAGCGTCCGGCCGCCAAAGAGCTTCATGGAAAGCCACCTGTTCGCCCTGTATCGGTAGCCAAGCACGAACGCGTTTCGCGTAATCTCAAAGTGCAAGTACGCCCGCGGCACACTCCTCGGCGTGAATGGTGGCCGGTCGGAGAGTTCCTTGATATAGCTGTCTGGAGCGTAGGTGTAGGACGCCTCTAGATAATCATAGCGCCGGACAGTCTGTCGCAGGCGCACATTGTACTCGCCGTTGGCCTTGATGTGGTTCTCCTCATAGTCCCAACGCTGGTAGCGAAACCGGAGGGCTGTCTTCTTGCCAAAAATAAGCGGCCGATAGAATTCAACCTGGAACTTGGAATTGAAGATCACATCCTCTCTGTTCGTGATGGCGAATTTCTCGGACCTTTGGTTGCTCTGAAACAGCTCCAGCGTGTCATCCGAGTAGCGGCAGATGTTGTCATCGTAGACGACGCCGAGCGTGAAGTTGCTTCCGATCCTCCACCTTGTGGAGGGCTGGGGCTTCTCGGTGCTAGTTGTGGGCTCAGGCATCGGGGGGCCATTGTAGTAGAAGATGCCGTATACCACGCCGCCGGTGTTACTCTGGCCCACGACCGTGATCTCATGGAGCCCACCCGGAATGGCGAGGGTGATCTTCTTGCCTCCCGTCGGTGTACCAGGCAACCCGCCCTCGTATTGTGAGGTTCGCGATGGTGAGACCCTTACAGTCCAAGATTGCTCCGGAAAGCCGGAAAGGCCGCTGAGGGATACGACAACTGTATCGGGTGGAGAGTCATCGGGCGGCACGTGGGCTCGAACGAAGAAGCGCAGTGTGCCGGGCCCACAAACCTTGAGGGAGCAGCCCCGGTCAATGCGAGTGTACTGTTTGAAAGCCCCGTCCTTGCCGATGCCCACTCGGGCCGGCAGTTCCAGTCCGGTAGTGTCCGGAAGCGGTACATCCAGCTCGAGTGTGGGGAGCTCAGGCGCGAGAACCCGGAAGGAATCGGCCTGCGCCTCAATACAAATGACGGCGAGAAAGAGGATCACCCACCCTGGCACCAACCGCAGCGCTGTCAAGCTGTCCTCCGCCTTTCCGTCAGTCTCGTTGCTTACTTGCCCTG
>JAGMDA010000357.1 GCA_023128935.1 Candidatus Eiseniibacteriota bacterium
TCGTTCATGCCGATGCCCGTGTCGGTCACGTCGAAGCGTAGGCGCGGGGGACCACTATCAGAGATCAATCGGACGGCGAGGCGGACTTCGCCTTGGTCGGTGAACTTGATCGCGTTGCCCACCAGATTGACCAGCACCTGGCGCAGGCGCAAGGGGTCGGTGAGCACGGTTTCGGGCAGGGGGCCGGCCAGTTCGGCCTCCAGCTTCAGGCGCTTCGCGTCGGCCCGCACGCGCATCAAGGCAGTGACATCGGCCACCAGTTGCACTGGCGAGCAGCGGGTCGGCTCGATCTGGAGCTTTCCGGCTTCGATCTTCGAGAGGTCGAGAATATCGTCGATCAGTCCCAGGAGGTGTTCGGCGTTGCGTTTGATCACGACGACGTGTTCTCGTGCAGCGCGTCCGATGTTTTCGTCCGCCATGAGGTCCGCATAGCCGAGGATGGCCGTCATCGGGGTGCGGATTTCGTGGCTCATGTTGGCAAGGAACTGGCCCTTGGCCCGATCAGCGCTCTCGGAGGCTTCTAGCGCCAATTGGGTTTCGCCTTCCGCCCGTTCGCGCTCGGCCAATTCTTTCTGCTGTGCTGCCACGGCCGCTCGGAGCCTCCTATTCAGATCCGCCACGTAAACCGTGAACAGAGCGATGAGGGTTACCAGAACCGCCGCGACCAGGAACCAGGGCCGATGCTGCCGGAACATCTCCCGGGCTGTCACCCTGCCATAGTCCTTGTACGGGCCCACGCGAAGCGCCTTCATGCAATCATGGACGCGCCGGTAGTTCTGCGGGATGGTCCAACCGGCGCACCTTGCAGCCTTGACCGCGGGGCTGTCCGGGGACATCTTCAACAGAGCAGCAGCGACATCCTTGGCCAGATGTGGGGATGTGTGCAATGCTTTGACGAACGGCCACTGCGGGTATGTGTCCGTGGAGCGCAGGAGGGGGAAGTGGGAGCGGTCTTCGCCACACCGATCGTGCGGAAACACATGGAAATCGCCCAATCGGATCTCGCCCTCCGTTGCCATTCGCTCGAGAGTGCCAGTTCGGATGGAGCCGGCGTCAAACGTCCCGTTGTGCACAGCATAGACAACCGCCTCGTGCGACCCTGCAAAGCTCAAGTCAACGAAATCGCGATGCGGGTCGATACCACGCTCTCTCAGCTCCCACCACACCGCCTGCCACCCGCCGAATGACGTTGCTGCAACGGCCACGAAGCTCTTCCCCTTGAGATCACGCAGGTGCTCGATATCCCTGCGGTCTGCCCTGCGGAAGATCACGCCGCCGTAGACCTCGCATGCTTCGCCCTCGTATTGGGTCTCAAGCGTGACGATCCGGCTCGCGCCGTGGAGCAACTCCAGCTCCACGTAGAAAGAGGGATTAGTCAGGATGAAGTCCACCTCTTCGCGCTCAACGGCCCGATAGATCTCATCAAACGCGAGCGGCACAACCGTGAAGGAGAGGCCATGGACTTCGGCCGTCAGGTACTCGGCCGTGGGCCCCCAGCTCTCCAGGCACTGCTTGCTGCCATGGTCGGCCAGTATGCCCAGTCTGACTGGTTCGGCAGGCTCCTGCGCTCTGGATCCCTCAGTAGAAGGGAGCGATGTGCTGGAAAGGAGCAATATGCTCAGGGCCACGATGGCCCTGACAGTCACGGGGGGCACTCTTCTCTGAGATTCACGCATATCACTGCAACGCATGCCTGGCAGCGTCCCTTCCTTGCCGCGGCTTCGGCACCCGAGAGCCCGGCGGAAGCCGAAATGTGCTCAATCTCGGTGCTCCCTAGCCGGATCGGGTGGGAAGTTGAAGTCCTGAATGAGGAGGATGCTGGCGGAACTAGGGTTGTCCCTAACTGCCTCGAATTGCCAAGACCATTCGGACAAGATCGGCAGTGCTCTCAGCCTGCATCTTGGCCATGATCTTTCCCCGGTGGTACTCGATGGTCTTGTGGCTGAGCCCCAGTTCAGCGGCGATCACCTTGTTGCGCTTGCCGGCGACCACCAAATCCAGGACTTCGCGTTCCCGGGGTACTAAAGTTGCCAGGCGATCCTCGACGGCCGCACGATCAGCCTGCCGGCAACGCCGTTGCGCGTCGCGCTGGATGGCCCGCCTGACGGTGTCCAACAGGACCTGTTCGCGGAACGGCTTCGCGATGAAATCGACCGCGCCTTTCTGCATCGCCCGAACCGCCATCGGTATATCACCATGTCCCGAGATAAAGACGATCGGGATGTCGATTCTCTCGGCGGCAAGCTTCTCCTGAAGCTTGATCCCGTCCATCCCCGGCATGCGCACGTCAAGCAGCAGGCAGCCGGTTCGCTGGGGAACGTAGTTCTCCAAGAACTCCTCGGCGCCGGAGTACGCTTGCGCCTGCATGCCGGCGGATCTGATCAGCACCTGCAATGCATCACGCATGGCGTCATCATCGTCCACGATGAAGACCGCCGGTTCAGTGCTTGACATCGGGGGCTCCTTACTTGAACGGAAGCACGATATGGAAGGTCGCACCTCGATCGGGGTTGGGCGTCGCCCACAACCTGCCGCCATGGGCCTCAACGATCGACCGACTGATTGACAAACCCAAGCCCATCCCGTCGGATTTCGTGGTGAAGAACGGCTCGAACATCCGGGCGAGCACCTTGTCGCTCAGTCCGACCCCTGTATCACCTATGGTGACAGTGGCGGCATTTCCGTCCTCCACCCACGAATGGATGGTCAAGATGTGCTCCCCGGTCTCCATTGGCTTCATCGCATCGAATGCATTTCGCACCAGATTCAAGACAACCTGCTGAATCTGGACGCTGTCGGCCGTAATGGGCGAGATCCTATCTGAAAGATCGAGCAACATCGTGATTCCATCTAGTCCTGCCTCCATCTCGACCATGCTGACCGTATCCCGAATGACAGCATTGAGATCCATGCCTGACCGAAGGGGCTTCTCCTTGCGCACGAAACGCTGAACGCGACTAATGATCTCGCCTGCCCGCAGTGCCTGCCCTGAGACCTTCTCCAGGGTCTCGGCGAACTCGTCGAGGCTTCCCGATGCGAGCATCTTCATGCAAGCGTCCGCATATATGCAGATCGCGCCGAGGGGTTGATTGAGCTCGTGGGCCAGGCCCGATAGCATTTCCCCCATCATGCTCAAGCGCATCGCGTGGGCCAGTTCATCCTGATTCCGTCTCGCCTGCCCCTCCGCCCGCTTGCGCTGGACGTATTCTTGCCTTAGCGACTTGTTGGCCTCTTGCAGCGCCTGCGTCCGCTCGGCCACTGCGGTCTCCAGGCCTTCGACGCAACGCTCCAAATGCGCTCGGGACGCACGGTGCACCTGCCGTATCAGCTCCTCGGGATCGCCGGCTTTCTCCACGTAGGCAAACGCCCCCAGGTTCAGGGCGTCCTTGGCAGAGTCAAACGAGCTATGGGCGGTATTGATCACGACGATGACCCTCTCGTTCAGGGCGCGAATCTTCTCCACAAGCTGCGTGCCGCTTAGGTCGGGCAGGCGCAAGTCCACCACTGCGACACCGAAGTCCTCTCGTTGAAGCCGCTCCAGGGCTGCAGACGCCGTGGTACAGCCAACTGCTTTAAAGCCCTCATCCTCCATGATGGCGGTGATGGTGCGCAGTTGCGACTCGCTATCCTCGATGATTAGCAGGCGAGAGAGCCCCTGCCGTGCCGTGCTTGTGGACATGCCGATGCCCTTTCTCGAGCGCCATGTCTCATTGATCATATATAATATCCGGCGCTGGTTTGCGGAGGTCATCGGAAACACGCTGGCCGCTGATCCGTTCCAACAAACCCAAGACATGGTCGATGTCCAGCGGCTTCCTCAAGATCGTGTATGCCGTCCGGCGAACAGCCTCCTTGGCGATCTCCTCGAATTCTCTCTCCATTCCGGTGATCATGATCGCAATCGCAGTCGGGGTGACTTGTTTTATCGCCAGGTAGAGCTCCAACCCGTTCATCGATGGCAACTTCGCGTCGATGAAGATGAGATTAAAGCGGATCTGCTCGACCAGCTCCAACGCATCGTGCGGTGATCTAGTCACCGTCACCTTGTATCCCTGTTCCTTCAACCCTTTGTGGAGCAAGCCGGCTGTTCCCTCATCGTCCTCCACCACCAGGATGGCCGTATCCTTGACCTCGCCGATCAGCCTAACCACCTTCTCCACATCCAGCGGTTTAGCCAGAAAAGCGATAGCGCCTTCATCAAGCGCGGCCCGCTTCAAGTCGTCCACACTGTAAGCGCTCATCATGATCACCCGAACACCCTCTTGATGGCGTCTAATCTGCCTAAAGGCCTCCACACCGTCAATCCCGGGCATGCGCACATCCATGAGAACTATGTCGTAGCCATCCTTTGCGCACAATGCGACAGCCTCCTCGCCACTGGCGGCCGTAGTCACGTCGTACCCCTCATCATGAAGGATATCGGCCAGTGTCTTGCGCATGTTCTTTTCGTCATCGACGATGAGAACCCTTGCTGTCTTCTGGACAGTGTTGGTTCTTTGCATCACTTCGCTTCTCCCATCTTTGAGGTTCGTTGGAGTTTCCCTACCGCGGCAACCGGATCCGGAAGGCCGCGCCATGCTGCGTGCCATCTACCAAGTCGATTGTACCACCGTGCCGCTCGATGATCTGCCGACAAATCGTCAACCCCAGGCCGGTGCCCTTGGCGTTTGTCGTGAAAAGCGGTTCAAAGACACTTTCGCGAATTTCCGGCGATATCCCTGGTCCCCGGTCCTCAAGCATAATCGTATCGCAATCCGCAGAGCGGCGGGCGGTCACAAGTATCTCCCCCGCGCTTCCCATCGCTTCGACGGCGTTGTTCACCATGTTGCCGAAAACCTGCTGCAACTGACCCAAATCGGCGGACACCGTAAACGGATCAGGATCCAGCGACATGCGACAGCGGATTTGTTGCGCTCTGTTGATCCGCCCGAGGGCCTCCTCAACAACTCGGCCCAAGTTCACAAGCTCCTTGACCGGTTCCCTGGCTCGAGTCATGTCCATCAGGCCACTGATGATGCGGTCCGCAGCGGCGACTTCTTCATCGATGATGCCCAGATACTCGGCGAATCTCGGATCCTTGCCACCCAGACGGCGCTTCAGGTGATAAGCTGCATTACGGACGACCCCGAGCGGGTTGCGCAGATCGTGAGCAATGCTGGCCGATACCTGCCCAATGGTCGCCAGCCGCGTCTGGCTTACTAGCCGCTTACGGACCTTGTTGAGTTCAACTTGCACGCGCTCCTTCTCATGACGCTGTTGCTCAAGCAACTGCTGCTGCGCAGTGCGGGCGGCTTGCTCCGTCCGTTTGCGCTCGGTGATGTCGCGTGCGGCTGCGAGGACTCCCTGTGCCTCGCCGCATTCATTCTCGTACACGGTGGCGTTGTATAATACCTCTGTCACGCGGCCCGACGTGTGACGAACGGTGAGGGGATAATCCTTGACAGGTCCCTCCCTGAGCACCCGCAGATAGACCTCTCGGGCCTTTTCGGGTTCAGTAACATGGCTAGAGAAATCGCTGCCGATTAGACGCTCACGGGAGACACCGGTCACGGCCTCCATGGCCTGATTAATGTCCGTGATCTTGTCGTCTACATTGATCGTTGCAAGAGGATCAAGACTCGCCTCGATCAGGCTAAGCGCGTAGCGCGAAGCGGCGCGCAGCTCCGCTTGGACCCGCCGTCGCTCGGACAGTTCACGGGACAGATCCAGTCTGCTCCGGTTGAGCCCGCGATTGAGTCGCAGCACATATAGTGTAGTGATGGCCGCCAGGGCCAGGAATACAATGATCGCGGCGAGCCAAGGTCGGTACTGCCTCATAAGTGTACTGAGCGTTACTGTTCCGAAATCTTCGTACGGTTCAACGCGAAGCTCTTTAAGGCATTCATGCACCGGTTGATAGTTGAGGGGCACCGTCCAGCCGGTGCATCCCGCGGCCTTCGCCGCCGGGCTGTCCGCCGGCATGCTCAGCAAAGCCAGCGTCACCTTCTCGGCCAGCTTGTCAGATGCGTGCGCGAGCTTGACGAACGGCCACTCGGGATAGGGGCGTGTGGAATGGAAGACGGGCAAGTGCACGTCCGGGCCGCCGTGCTTGTGTATAGACGCCAATTCCTGAAGGCGGATCTTTCCCTCAGCCTCCATTTCCTCCAGTATGTCAGTTCTTACGGTCCCTGCGTCTACGAGACCGTCTCTGACCGCGTAGACGACTGCATCGTGCGTAGCAGCGAAGCGAAGGTCGGCAAAGTCGCGGTGGACATCGATCCCTGCCTCTTTCAATTCCCGCCAGGCCATCCGCCATCCGCCGAAGGAGGCCTCCGCCACGGCCATGAAGCTCTTGCCTTTGAGATCCTCCAAGCATTTGATGTCGGCGCGGTTGGCCCTGTGGAAGATCACCCCGCCATACCGGGTATACGCGACCCCAAAGTGAAGGCTGATCAACGTCGCCAAGGCGTTCGCGCCACAGCGGGCCTCGATTTCCACATACATGGAGGGGTTGACCAGCGCGAAATCCACCTCGCCGCGCTCAACGGCCGGGCAGACCTCTTCAAAACCAAGGGGCACGATGATGAAGGAGCATTCAGGGATCTGGCCGGTAAGGTACGCGGCCGTCGGCGTCCATTTCTCCAGGCATCGCTCGGCGCCTCGCCTGGCCAGCACGCCAATCTTGATCGGGCTCGCCTGGTCTTGCCCGAAGGCGGGATGCCCCATCGCCAGGGCAAGCAGGACAGCAACCAAGCGCAGCCCCCCTGCCCAGCCAGGGCCCTCCTTCCGGCGTTCGATCGCAACATCTAGAGGGTTGGGATCACCCAAGGGGCCGGTTGCATGAACGTTAGTCCTATCCATTCGCGCCCACCTCCAGCTTCGCGCCGCCAGGATACCCGGATCTGCCGCGCGACGGAAGATTCTTTTGGTACCCTGTAGAGGCAAATGGTGAGTGTGCCCGCGCATCGCCCGGCGCTGTCTTCCACCCGCCATCTGTAAGATTGTGCCTGGGCGTCAAACTACACCGATGCGGGGCAACTATCCGGAGCGTGCTGACTCTGGGGGAACCCGGGAAGCCCCGCCAATCACGATGCCCCCAGACGATTCCTTATAGCAGGAGGTGGTGTCATAAACCGCGAGTCTTCACACATTGCCACACCCCCCCATGCCAAGATGGCATCCGTAGCTCTGCGGGGTGCAATTGTCGGCGTCCCTCGCCGGGCTCGGCAGAGAATGGACTGGAGACGCAAACCGGTTGCATCCATATTCCGCCGGCAGCCGCGTCCATGTGGCCGGTTGTTGAGCCTGTTGCTCATTCTGCTGCTCGGTGCACTGTCGAGCACAGTTCTGATCCCGCAGGCAGCCCTGGCCAATGCCCTGGATTGACAGCCAACCGATCCCGGCGGGGGTGCCCTTCCAGCACGTCGATCCTTCCGTGGCTGCCGAT
>JAGMDA010000358.1 GCA_023128935.1 Candidatus Eiseniibacteriota bacterium
ATTCTGATCCTATCCTTGATCCCATAGCTGGCTTGCCCTGTCTGCACACTTGCGAAATAGACACCGCTAGAGAGCAAGCGACCCGCGTCATCCCGTCCATCCCAAGCCATCGTGCGCAACCCGGCGTCTAGGGGCCCATGTGAAAGCCCCCGAACACGGCGGCCGTCCGCCGAACAAATGACGATGGATGCGTCCCCGGGAGTTCCGAGTTCAAAGAGCAGATGAGTTCTGAGCCCAAACGGATTGGGGCGGCTGAGCAGTAGTCGTGGTGCCACCTCCACCGGCAGTTCATCATCCACACTGTTGAGTGGATCGGTGTTCATTGACCCGGGCGTGGGGTTGGCAAAGAAGTACCAGAAACCCACGCCGTCCAGGCAGCGCCCTTCGCTGATATCCGGATTCTGGGGGCCGAAATCGTAGAAGTCCATCCCCGTCAAGCTGTCGGCGGCGGTCAGCATGATGACCTCGTTTCCATCTGAGGACCAGCCGAATCCCAGGGCGTCTTCATAGATCACTAGATATTCACCAGGACCTAGGAGCGTCCCTACGGGGAAGGCCCATTTGGTATTCTCGTCCCGTTCGTCGGAAAGCAGCCAGCCTCCGATATCCACCGTACTGATCCCACGGTTGTACAGCTCCACCCAGTCATCTATGCCACCGAAGGCGCTCGTGGTCAGAAACTCGTTGATACACACCGAGGAGAAGAACGGCGAGCTCGCGTTAGTGGCGCCCGGCGTGGGTATGGCCAGGTATTCGGGGAAGTGCTCATGACCGAACTGGTATCCAACTGATACATCCGCGCTCATGCGGCCGAACTTGAAACCGTGGATGAGCACATTGCCCTGATCCTCGGTGTCAAAAAGGCCTGCGGACTCGCCCATGGTGGAAAGCTTGAAGCAGGCGTGGTAATCACCCTGTTCCTCTTCATCGTCAGCCCACACGATCAGGTATTCATCAGGGATCAGAACGTGCGGGGGCAGCATCCATCTGTGGGTTCTGTCGAGATCGTCGGTGAGGTACATGCCGCCCAGATCGACGGGCGTGCTTCCGGGATTGTGGATCTCGATCCAGTCCTCGTGCTCACCGAACTCATCGATGATGCCGTTGATGTTCTTTGCGAGCACCTCCGTGATCTGCAGCCACGGCAGCTCGTGGCCCACGGTGTAGGCCCGGTATTCCTCTGGGGCATCCTCGGGCCAGAAGTCCCCCTGCCCGATGTCGTCGGTGGCCAAGGCGTAATAGCGCACCAGTGTGCTGTTGGGGTATGGAGGGATGATGGCGCCGAAGACGGAGTCGCCAGCCGCACCATCCCCATGGAGGCCGTCATCAAACATGGGCGCCGCACCGTAGCCAGAGTCGGCGTCCACCATGAGCTCCACAGAATCCAGGAGCACGTCGTCATAGGCGATGACTGTGATTGTTACTTCATCACTACTCCCCGGCAGGTCGATATCGCGCTGTCCATCCTTGCAGACCGGGGGGAGGTTTTCGCCGTTGGACATCATACCGCCAGTCACCGCTGTGCCAGGGGTAAAGCCCAAGCCTAGGGAAGCGAGGGCCAGAAGCAGCAAGGTTCTTCTTGCTAATGCGTTGCCTGCCAAGGAATTCATGAACACCTTCTCCTTAGAAACTGGGGCCTCTCAAGCGGTCCGGATAGGACCACGATCCACACTTCTATAATTATAGCAAATATAACCATCGCAAATCCGGGCGGGGGTTCATCCGGGAGTGTCTGGGCTATGGATTCAAGACCAGGTCGGGGAACGAAGGCTGGTGCCCCCCGGCAGCCAGTCTAGACAGAGCCAGGGTGAACAACAGGATTCCGGCTGTACGCGTAACATACTGTCCCAACGTTAGTTGACTCGTGACTGGTTCGGATTGGCCAGTTCCCAGGCGGCCGGAAGCTAGGCGCAACACCCGGAGCAGATGTGGCAGGATGCCCCACGATTTGGTATCATTAGGTACTATACAGGATACGAACGGGTCAGGATTGGAGACTGCCTCCTGAGAATGGTGGGGCGGTGGGACGCGTCCTTCGCATCCGTATAGCGGGTCTGGGTCAACCGTTGTGCTGGGAGGGCAGTATGTCTCACGGGCGCTTCATTTCCCTGATGGGGATTGCGGGAGCCTGTGTCTTGGGGTTCTTTGTACTGACCTGGATCCAACTTCCGATCCGGTTCACGCGCCCCTGCCGACTCTTCCCGCAGGCCGAGTGGCTGCTACTGATGGCCCAGCCGGATACCTTTGAGGCACGTCTACTGGACCGGCGCGAGGGTAACAGCCAGCAGATCGATCTCATGCGGTTTGAACGGGGTGATTTGGTACAGTTCGCCCTCATGTCAGGCATTGTCCCGGGGGCCATCATCCCGCCAGGTAAAGAAGTCGCCCGCCTGGATTCCTATGAGAATCGGGAGACGCTGGAAGAACTGCAACCAATGCTCTTGGAAGCAGAAGCCAGCCTCCGCGTCGCTGAGACCGGCGCCAAGCAAGAGATCCTGGCCCGGGTCCAGAGCGAAATCGAGGCGGCCCGAGCTTATCTCGTCCGCATGGAATCGGAGTTCAGGCGAACCACAGCCCTATGGGAGCAGGGTGTTGTCAGTGACGCAGAGCTTGAGCGCGTAGAGGCGGAGTACCGGCAAGCCCAAGCGGAATTGGAAGTCGTGCAGAACGATCTGCGGGCGGTAAAAGCAGGGGAGAAGAGCGCGGTTATAGAGGCCTGGCAGGCCCGGGTCGAATTGCTAAGGCAGCAGACCAAGAACGCCCAAGGCCGCCTGGCGGCCGAGAGCATTCGCTGCCCGATAAGCGGAGAAGTAGTTACTCTGGAAGGTGATACGGCACTGGTCCGCGTGGCTTCGCTCGATACGCTGTACGCGGTGGCGCCCGTCGCTCCCTCCCGGGTCGGGACGCTCCAGCCCGGGCAGATTGCGGTGGTTTTACCCCTGGGGTTTAAGGGGAAGTCTCTCCACGGCTGGATAGCGCGGGTGGACCGTCACGCCACCACACAAGCTGGGAGGACTTTCTTCTGGGTGACTGTGGCCGTGCCCAATCCCGAACATCGCATGATCGCCGGCGTGAAGGGGGAGGTTCGGTTCCGGGGCCGGAAGGTGAGCCTGCTGGCTTGGCTGGCAGACAAGCTGGCACATGCGTCAGATCGAACTCTGGGGGTTTGATAGGCCTCGAGTTGAGCCGGAAGCATTGAGTTGCCTTGATAGGAGACCTGAAGTCTGAATAAACCTGGTTGGATGTTTGAGCGCAGAGACCGCAAGAGGACCTGAGGGTGTGAGCACCTGCAGTTGGGGATAGGATCAAGCAGGCATGAATCAAGATCGCTTCGAACGCTTCGAGCTCAAGTACTTCATCAGTCCTGATGAGATGAAGCTGGCACGCCGGATGGTGGCCCCCTTCATGCGCACCGACCAGTACGCCACCGGCCGTCCCGGCAACCGGTATACGGTCCGCAGCATCTACCTTGACACGCTGGACCTGCGCTTCTACTACGAGAAGGAAGCAGGCCTGAAGATCCGCAAGAAGCTGCGCCTGAGAACGTATAACCGTTACAGCCGTAATGCGGCCAGCTTCTTCGAGATCAAGAGGAAATATGGTCAGGCGATCCTGAAGGAGCGGGTGGGCATGTCATTCGCCCGGGCGGCCGAATTGCTCCAGCAAGATCCTGTAGACCGGGTGAACCTTGCAAATCTGGAAGATCTGGATCTCTCAGCGGCCTCACGTGCCAGTCTGAAGCGATTCTTCTTTTTGGAGGAGGTTCTTTTGCTGCAACCGTCGGTGCTAGTTGTCTACGATAGAGAACCGTACGTGGGGCTTGAGAATCCGCGGGTGAGGGTAACGTTCGACTGTGACGTGCGCAGCATCATCCGTCCGGATCTGGAGGATATCTTCACTGATACAGACTTCCGCCACCTGACCGATCGCCGCCAGATCCTGGAGATCAAGTTTGATGGGTCGATGCCACCATGGCTGCGCCCCTTGACTGCGCGTCTAGATCGAGGCAATCGGCCCATTTCGAAGTATTGCAGGGGCATCGATCTGTGGGCCCCGGCGATGGCAGGACCAGGCTAGGGCACAGATATGGGGTGCTTTGGAAGAACGCCGGCGCAGATTCTGAGGGGTGAATGAGGAGCGAACGATGCTAAGCGACCTTGTGATGGAAGGACAGCGCTACCTGCTTGTTGACATCCTTCTGAATGTTGCGATTGCTTTCGCGCTTGGCGTGGCTGTTGCGATCACCTATCGCAAGACGCACAAGGCCTTCAACTACTCGGTGTCCTTCGTGAACACACTAGTTATCATGCCGATGGTCACGGCCATTGTGATGATGGTCATCGGCAACAACCTCGCCCGCGCTTTCGGGCTTGTAGGCGCAATGTCGATCATTCGTTTCCGCACTGTCATCAAGGACACGCGCGATATCGCCTTTGTGTTCCTGGCCCTTGCATCCGGTATGGCGGCGGGAACCGGCTACCATCTCATTGCATTGGCGGGGACGGGATTCGTAATTCTCATGATTATCGCTCTCTACGCGGGCAACTTCGGATCCATCCGCAGTCAGAACCTTCTATTGCGGTTTTCTGTTGCCCCTGACGAGCGGGGGTCCATGATTCACGAGAATATCTTCCGCAAGCACCTGAAGAAGAGCTCCCTGGTCAATATCCAAACCCGACGGCAGGGGGAGATCATCGAGCTGTCATACTTCGTGCGGCTCAAGGCCCCCGAGCGTGTTCGTGAGTTCATCCAGGAACTCGGAGCAACGGAGGGCATAGAAGGCGTTTCCTTGATCTCCATGGAGGAAACCGCCGAGGCTTAGGGCCCGGCGCTTAGCTTGCGCCCGGCACGATAGGTACGCTGGGCCCGGGGGTGCGCCTGCACTGCAATCGGCAGCCGCGAACGCGGCGAGCATCTGCCGGGCAAGACGATTTAGCTGCGCTTCTTGGGGCCAGTTCCAAAACAGCCAAGCTGGCAGTTGATTATGCGGATGTCGTTCAGGTTGCACACCCTGCCGATGAGGTTTGGCTTGATCTGCAGCTCTGCGGCAAGCGCGAGCGCATCTTTGCACCTTAGCATGCCGTTCTTGAGTAGCGGCTGCATCGTATCCAGGATTTCTTGATCCGTCATATATATGCCTTAACGATCCTCAGCCTATTTATATGCCTCAACGATCCTCAGCCTATTGCTTTTCCGTCCTTTCCTTGCAGGCGATTCCCATCCGCTCCAATTCGTCAAGCACCGGGTTGTATACTACGGGATCGACGGGGATGTGCACGCCGGTCATTGTGATTTTGCCCTCGAGGATCAATCGCGTTGCGACAGCGGCCGGCAGGCTGACCGTGCGGGACATGGCTGAGTCGCCGTTGGGGATCCCGTAATCGATCAACGTTGATGTTATGTGCTCCATATGGTCCGGCAGCTCTGCTTTGAAGTCGTGGTGCAGGACGATCATGTCTCGCTGACCAGGCTCGTAGGGTAGCTTTTCAGCCATACGCGCCACCAGGACATCCATTGTTGATAGAGCCTGAGGTAGCGGCTCGTCGCTGAAGAGACCGAGCCAGTCCATGCGCTCGATGGGGTTGGAATCGACTGTCAATCCCAGGTGCTCGGCTACGGCGGCCTTGACCTCCTTGCCCTTTGCGCCAGGGACCAACAGGCGCATCAGCTCCGCGAAGGACTTGCCTTGCAGATCGTTGCGCTCAGCGTCATCCGGGTATCCAAGGTCCGTGATTGCCTTGAGCGTATCGCACCAACCTGTATAGCGTAGCGTTCCGCGGAACATCGTGCTTGCGTCCTGTAAGCCATAAATCTCGATATAGCCCAGACAGTCCCGGTTGGTGTAGCCCTCAAAGCTGCCAGCGCCAGGTACGCTAACCATTTCGTAGGTTCCGAAGAGTTCCGGCCCGGGGATCTCAACCACCTTCCCGTCGCGCAGGAACTTGCCCGGGTTCTTGCCAGCCATGACAACTGCGCCGGGACTCCAGGAGAACTTGTAGCCCCAGGGGTTCGTATTTGCCTCTGGGGCTGGGAGGCCGCCGCAGTAGGACATGAATGAAGTGACCTTGCCGCCCCGGTTCTTGACGTCATCGATCACGCGCATGGCCGACATGTGATCGATGCCTGGGTCGAGCCCGATTTCGTTGAGGATCAAAATGCCCGCCTCGCGCGCCTCCTGGTCAAGTGCCTTCATGGCCGGGCTGACATAGGAGGTTGTGACCATCATCTTGCGGTGCTGGATACAGAGCTTCGCCACTTTCACATGGTAGGTGTAAGGGAGAAGGCTAATGATCAGATCATGTTTTGCGACCAGGCGCGAGAGGGTTTCCTGATCATCGACCAGGAGTTGCATGGCGGTTCCACGCTCGTGTCCACCGATCAGTTTCTCGGCCTTCGAGACCGTGCGGCTTGCGATGGTGAGCTCAAGGTCCGGCTTCTCCAGCAGGTACTGAACGAGCGGGCGGGTTACAAGTCCAGCGCCAAGAAGCAGAACGTGGTTCATCTCCTTCTCCTTTCCTTGATCTCGCGGCTATACCCCAGAGCCATGCGGC
>JAGMDA010000359.1 GCA_023128935.1 Candidatus Eiseniibacteriota bacterium
GGTTCTCCAAAAGCTCGGGGCTTCTGCCAATCCAGTTGCTTCCAGGTTTCCGCGAGCCGCTCGTCATCTACCCATCCGATTGCTTGGCGTAGTCCTGCCCCCGAGGTCAACTTCACGTGCAGAACCTCACTCCTGCTCAACGACCTCCTTCTGAATGCATTCCTCAATGTACTTGAATGGCGACATGAGGCAGCCCTGATAGGCAATCAGCGACTTCTTGAGCGGATCTGAGAGCTCCATCAAAGCTCCAGGGGAAGCAAGATCGATCTTAGCGAACTCTGCAATGAATTCTCTCAGAGTGCGGCTGAAATACTCCGTCGCCTCGAGTGGGAGCTCGCAGGGCAGGTTATCCACCGCCATCACAACCGGGCCGTTACCAGCAAAACCATCGCGAGGCTTGCCTGTAGACGGTTCGTAGACAAAGCACGGAACATCCTGGTTAGTGGCCTTGAGGGTGAACTCGATACTGCCTTTGATATCACAAGAGATATCCCCGACTACGCGGAGATATGGTTGCTGCCCCTCGCCGAAAAGGTCTCGCAGTGCGTCAGTCGTGATCAGCCGTGGATACTTCTCAGTCCAGAAGATACAGTTCATCAGAACATTTAGGTGAGGTGTGTAGCGATCGAAGATCGACACATACTTCTCGGGATGGTCGTAGTAGTCCTGCAGCATGAATTGGTCTGCTGGGTCTTTGGGCGCCACCATGTCCTCTTCCTTGAAGACCACACTGTAGATGTGGTGGCTTGAAAGGTCGCGGCGATCGCGCAGAGCAGGAATGTCATCGGGCGTGACGGACAGAGTGGGCATGAGGTTCAAGATCTCTTGGGCTCCGCTTGAAACATGGCCGTATCCTGCGAAGCCCACAACCAGTGGGGTGATCCGCGGGTCCAGGCCCAAGGCGTTGAGCTTTTCGCCGGCTTCCAGGATATCGGCCTGTGCTTGCGATAGGCCGCTGTATTCGTGGGCCATCCTGATGCCAGAGAAAGGACTGGGGATGCCCTCTTCATCCAATCGGCGGCCGAGGGCTGCGAGAGTGTCAATCATTCCTGCTAACCCTGCATGTCTACCAAAGAAGACCTTTCGTCGACCCTTCTCGTCAGTGATGAGCTCGTAGTCGAAAAGCGTGCAGCCCATGTCCAGAAGCTTCTTGAGCATCGCCATGTTGAAGGGTTGGCACTTGGTCGTGTGCGAGAAGAACATGAAGGCCTTCTTCTCTCTGAAGAAATCGGCTGGCATTTCCTTGACGCCGAGAATCAGATCGCACTCGTAGAGGTCCTCACGGATCTCGGCGCCGGCGTCCTTGTAGGCTTGGTCGGGGAAAACCCGAATGGGAGGTGTGTTTGAAGGCTGCACATGAAAGCGAAGTCCATGCTCTGAGATGAGTTGCTCCATATCTTTAGGCGTGAGTGGGGCACGGCGTTCCCACCGGTTTTTATCTTCTCTCCGTATCCCGATGATTGTGGTCATGTTTGACTTCCCTGGAGTTCGGTGGGGCTTTCGCGCCCCTGGTTCAGTCCCGTCGCAGTGTTTTCTGCGGGCACTGGTTTCGTCCTATCCGGCACTATGCACTCGGTTTTCGACCTGGTGTGGTCAATTCCGAAGCTAGAGACTATAGCACAATGAGCTGGGATATCCCACAACTCGCCAGCATGGAAATTTCCTCTGGGCGCACGAATATTGAGAGCTTGAACCTTCTGTGCTAGAATGTCTTAGGGTTCCTGTGCTTCACATGGCCTATGGACGCAAAGCCTTGGAACCCTTGGGTTGTTCCTTGCCGCAGGGGAGCGCCAACTTGGCTCCCGGCTGCGGATTGGCTCGCGAGGGGCCCAATCCTCAGACCACAAACCTTGGCATCGGGTTCTCAGGAAAGGATGGAGACCATGTGGCTGCACCGTCGACCCTCTCAAGACACTGCCGGGTACTTTTGTCTCTCCCTCCTCGTCGCGCTCCTGGCCGCTCCTTTGGGTTCTTGGGGATCTGCCCAGGCAGCAGGGCTGGGAGACGGCCGCGGCGTCATGATGATCGATTTCGAGGAGGGCACGGCTCCGCTTCAGAGCTACGAAGGCGAGGACTTCGAGCCCGATGCCTGGGAGATCCAGTCGGAGAACACCTTCAACGGGACGAACTACGCCCTCCGGATGTGGGGGAACACGTGGAAGGAGCTGCTGATCGAGCCCTACCCACTCACGCCAGAGTCCATTTTCCAGGCGGCGATTTTTTCAGAGCAGTTGGGGGAGCTGCAGGCCTTTGCCTTTGGCGACGCGAGCGACAATGTACTCTTCTACGATGTTTCGGGCGAGCAGTTGGTGCTGTCGGATCGGTGGAACGTTGTCTACAAGGGCGCCTTCCCGCAGGAGGAGTGGCGCGCTTACCTGCTGCCAGTGGGACGGGACTGGTACGACACCTGGGGCTATGTGCCTGAGATCACGCGCCTGATCTTCGTGAATGACCATGATGAAACATCAGATGGGATAACCCTGTTTGATGAGGTCTATGATGTTACAGAGGACATGCCCATCGCACCCATTGTTGAGATCCAGATCATTGTTGGTGCAGTGGATGAGCTTCCGCCGTCTCATGAGTCAGGTGGGGAAACACTCTATCGTATGGAAGTAACTTTCTTGGCGCTTGTCTATGATCCCGATAGTATTGACCACACGTTCCATTGGGATTTCGGCGATGGGACCACGAGCGACGAGGAGAACCCCACCCACAACTTCACCGCCACAGCCAATTACACATTCACTGTTTCGCTAGATGTGACCGATGATACCGGGCTCTTTGGACGTGACACGTGCCAGGTCAGCGTGGAGCCAAGCGGGCAGAGCGGTGTCGGCAGCATCAATTTCACGGGTGATATCTTTATGGGACGCGCCTATGAACAGCCCGGCGGACTGATTGAGACCTATGGTGTGGAGTATCTCTTCGAGTGGACCTTGGGCATTCTCGGTGAGGCAGCGGATGTGACGCTGGTCAACTGCGAGAATGCCTTCACCGATCAAGGGGAGCCTCATCCCACCAAGAGCGTCGTTTTCCGGACGAGCCCCGAGAACATTCAAGGGTTGGTCTTTGCCGGCGTGGACATCATCTCTCTGGGCAACAACCATATAGTTGATTATGGCCTGGAGGGCTTGTTGCAGACGCACGAAGTTGTCGACAGCGTCGGCATCGTCCGTGGGGGTTCCGGCATCAATGAATACTTCGCGATCCAACCTTGTTACTACACGCAGGACGGAGTCCGCCTTGCGTTTATCAATTTCTGCAACCGGACGGGGCGGGAGTATAACTATCAACCCTTCCTGGATGCCGGTTATGACAAGTGTGGCTTTGGCTACTGGAATCGGCCCAATATGGAGCGCTCCATTGCGCAGGCCGACAGCCTGGCAGACATTGTCGTCGCCTTCCCGCACAGTGGTCTGGAGTATCAGACTGCACCGGAACCTGAAGCGGGCAGCAGCGGCCCGGCTGTGGGGATTGAGAGTCCAGATCCTGAGAACTGGACTCCGCCTGTGGACTATATTGATCCCGAACTCTGCCCCCCCCACGTGCCTATCGAGGAAGCCGCAGATGTGCGCTTCCGCATCTGGCCGGGGATGACCGATCGGGAATTGCGGTGGCATGCGGTAGACATCGGAGCCGATGCGGTCCTGAACGCGCACCCACACGTATTGCAGGGATTCGAGGTATACGAGGGCGTACTGATCGCCCACAGTCTCGGCAACTTCATGTTTGATCTCTACTACCCCGAGACAATGCCCACCATCGTCTTGCGCGCGCTCTTCGACAAGGAGGGCATTCAGCGGTGGACCTTCAAACCGGCCTTCATTGACAGGTACGTCCCCAAACCAGCCCACGGGCGGCTGGGCCGCGAGATCCTGGATCGTATGGCAGACTATTCCCGCGTATTGGGCGCATGCGTGGGCGTCAACCCGGAGATCATGACTGGTATCGTCTTCCTCGATCCGGGCAGTGCCACACCCGTGGTGACAGCATCTCAGGGGACACAAGCATTTGTTGAGGAGGATGATTACTACGTTTCAATTCCCATCGAGCTTGTAGGAGAAGGAAACCTATCCAGGATCATCGAGATAACGGGTGTTCCCCCGCAGGACTGCGAGATCTGCTGGGGGAGGGAGATGCTCTGGTTCGGCCGCTTCGAGCAGGATGAAGGCTATCACATGTGGAACCTGAATAGCAGTGACGAGTGGCTGGACGATTTGGTGTTCAAGGAGGGCGCGCACTCGCTGGTGTTGCACCGCGAGCACAATGCAGGTGACAACGTTATCACGATGCTTTCGGCGCACCTGCGGGCCGAAGGATCGGTGCGCTACAACATCAACGGATGGATGAAGACCGAAAACGCCAACGATGCCAAGTTCTCAGTCCGTTGCTATCATAGTCGGTACACATGGAACCCGATTTTCGCCGTGGACATGGGAGACTCAGTTAATGGAACTACGGATTGGACGTGGTATTGCCAAGACTTCCTCTCTCCTGAAGAGGCCGACTTCTTCAACGTGCGATGCAACCTGGATGTTCCCGAAAGTGGAGACGCATATGCCTGGTTCGATGATCTGCGCGTCATCGAATGGCTGCCCTGGGAGCCGTTGGAAATCCCGATGGAGATTCCCTATCCCAACAACTTCCGGTTCCTGCAAGTCAAGGTGCCCTATCATGTGGATAGCGTGACACTGAGCTACGAAGAAACGGCTCTGACGGACGGTGGTTTCCAAGGGGTGTATCGTCCTGACCAACCCTCTCACGTCAGGGCTACGCTCAGAGGCGCATCGCCCAACCCGTTCCGCGATGGGACAAAGATCCGCTATCGCCTTAGCGCCAGCGCGCAGGTGAGCTTGGAGGTCTTCGATGTCAATGGGCGCTTGGTTGATCAGCTAGCCGATAACGAACGCAAGCGACCCGGGTGGCATAAGGTTTCGTGGGAAGCGCCCGGAAGACCCACTGGCATTTACTTCGCACGCCTTACTGTGGATGGGCAATCCTACTCCCGGAAGATGGTGCTGCTGAAATAGGAAGTTTTTCTTGCGCGAGCCCTATGAGTAAAGGATATGAACCGCTCTCTTCGCGGTAATCGCAAACGATCGCTTGCCAAGGTACCGACTTCCTTGACAGGTATCCCTGCAAGGGATTGAATCCACCATGCGTTCTTATTTCGCCGGATACTATATCCGGATACTATATTAGGAAGGAGGATCTGCGTGACTGATGAATCTCGTCCAGGTTCAACCGAGAACCGCCAGAGGGACAGCGGTTCCGATTCCTCTGGGGCGGAAGGATCTCACATACCCTCAGCAGAAATCCCTTCAGGTGATGCCAGTTCCCCCGCACCGGATCAACGGTTCGCGCCAGCGGCCCCTCATGGGGACCAAGTGGCCCCAGTGTCACGCACGCTCATAACGGAGGACTGGTTTTCCCGGCTCCTAGTGCCCGCCTACGAGGCCAGGGGATGGCTGAAGTTCCTCGGCGTTGTCTCCATTGTGGTGGGCGCGGTGCAAGTCCTGAGCATTGTGGGGATCTTAGTCGCCTGGCTCTACATCTGGCTTGGCGTGCTTCTCTGGCAGGCCGGAGATCGTGCAGGACAAGCGACCCTGCTGCGCGATCCGGCCATGCTTGAACAGTACCTCCAGAAAGCAAAGACGGTTTTCGTGATTGCTGGAGTGACGACTGTTGTGGGAATTGCGATGTCTGTCCTGTCCCTGGGGATGATCCTGACCTTTGGATGGATGGCCGCTGTGCTGGACCGGATCCCATCCTTCTAGCTGGAGAGCTTGAGTCGATAGGCTCCCAGTCTTCTAGCATATGTCCGGGCGAGTCAAGCCGGTACGTTTGGCTGTTGCCCGAGGACGTTCCCGCTTTTCCCCCAAAGAAACCCCTTCCTCATTCCGAACCATTAGAACTGGGGATGGTGAGGTGTCCTTTGCCTCGCCTTGCTTGCATCCAATCACAAAGAAGGAGGAGCGGTTTGGAGAACGTCAACAACTATCAGCAATGGCCTCAAGGATGGGCTTGGCCCCAGCCGGTTCAGGGCCAGCAGCCGCACTATGGCCCGCCGTGGGCATACCCAGGGGCGTGGAATCCAGCCGGTGGAGCTGGGAATCCTTCCGCACAGCAGACTGAGAACCCACCCGAGAGCGGTGAGCAGAATGAGAGTGGCCAGGCCAGCGGTGACCTAAAGGGCCCGCCGCCGCATGGCAATTTTGGACCGCCTCCTGGTCAAGGATGGTCCAATGCAGGGACGCCCTATCCTTGGGCCTTCGGCAACGCAAACTACCCGTGGGGATTTGCCGGCTACGGCTATCCAGGGAGCTTCGGCAACTACGGCTATCCAGGCAGCTTCGGCAACTACGGCTATCCTGGGAGCTTCGGCAACTACGGCTATCCAGGGAGCTTCGGCAACTACGGCCATCCAGGGAGCTTCGGCAACTACAGCCATCCCGGGAGCTTCGGCGACTACACATACTCCTGGAATCCCAGCTCCTATGGTCAACCTAGGAGCTTCGGACACACCGGGACGCAGCAGAACTACGGTAACCCGTGGAACTATGGTGGTTTCGCAAGCCAGCGCAACTTCGGCTTCGGATTTCCGTGGGCCGATATTCATGCGGATTCCTCCAATGTCAACCCCTGGATGTACAGTTGGCCCTATTCATCCCCACAGCATGGTTGGGCCCATGGGATGTTCGATACCTACGGCCACAGTCCCAAATGGGGATATCCGCCTGCACAGCGTGGGGTGCCCCACACCTCCGCCTTTGGTTGGGGAACCCCCACGTGGTGGGATATGTATTCCCGTACCCAGGGTGCTGGCTTCCCGGTAGCAGCCTGAAACACGGCCCCAAGGCAAGGTGTTGGAGAGGAGTGAAAAGGAGATGTCATCCCCGCTGACTTCATAGCGAAGTGCCTTCCGGACGTGCCGGACCTGGTTCAACTAGCTGTGTCCGGGTGGGGAGGCTCTTGAGGAGTTCCGGTCAGGGGAGGATCAAACTGGAGGTCCGCGCAATAGGCGGGCCTCCTTTCTATTTGCCCCGGATCCCAGGTGGGCCTTACAAATGGGCCTGACGAATGAGTCAGGCAGGATCCTTCCCTGTGGAGTGAAGGTGGGCTGTGATGATTGATCCGGCTAGTGCCTTTGCCTGTGAGAGGGTACCGGCGGGCTTGACGATGGGCTCGTGCCGCGCAATTTCATGCGGAGGACATTGGTGAGCACTGATAATGCTACGGGGACGTCCGTTTCGGTCTGGAAGGGCGGAGCTATCTTCGAGCACGTTTCTCCCACCGG
>JAGMDA010000036.1 GCA_023128935.1 Candidatus Eiseniibacteriota bacterium
GAGATCGCCATCTGATCGTGCCCCCCCACTCACGGGCGGTTCAGCGAGAAAGACCTCTAGCACCGGCTGATCAACTTCGACACGGACGATCTCCACCCGGCGCTGAAGCAGCGGAATCAGGCGGGTCTGCAGTGTGAGTGAGCGCAGCGAAAAGCGCAGGCGAGGGCCCGCGGGGGCTTCGCCAATCTCGACACCGGAGAGCTCCACGTGTGGTGACGGGAAAAGCCCTACATGCACGGCGGCGACGGCGATCGGCCGGCCGGCCTCCTCCTCAAGCTTGGCCAAGATGTGCTCGCGGATGGCGTCCTTGGGGACGAGCAGTGTGAGCAGAATGAACGCCAGGACGAGGACGCCCAGGGCAATCACGATGCCCCGCACAACAGGGTGGGTCTTGCGCGCCATCGTCAGGCCTCCTTCGCGCCGCTCGGACGTGACGCACGAGCGGTGATTGCGGCAGCTTCCCGTGTCAGTGATCCCGATCCTATTTGAAGCCCCATACGCACACAACCATTTGCCCGCGGACTGAGCCCCATTGGTCTATGACAATGCTGCCATGTCCGCTATAGTCGGCGACAGACAGGCGCCTATAGCCATCTGGTTATCTGTCTGGGAAAAAGAGCAGGTTATGCATTCGCTCCAACCGCAGTCGCGAATCTTTCTGCGTTGCCGCATTACTACTCTTCAGTCATCCTCACTTGGACTACTCCGAGTGACGATGAATCCGACGCAAGTGCCTTACAATACGACTTGCGGTACTCCACGGCCCCTCCCTGCGAACCGGAAGTCTGGTGGGATTCACATGCTATCGTGAAAGTCGACGATCTTCCCGTTCCGAAGAGCCCGAGTAGGGCGGAGGGTTTCACGGTGCGGGGGTTGCAGCCAGGCACATGTTATTATTTCGGCTTGAAGACGGCTGACGACACCCTGAACTGGTCAGGCATCTCAAACATCGATACCGCAACTACCGAAGCATATGAATCCAGTGGGCCTCACGCCTATGGCGTGCTCATCGCCCATCTCAATCCGGTCCTCGGGTACACTAGTGCCCCTACATCGTCGTACGAAGGCTTCTCAGATCTTGCCCACTGTCACGACGCAATCACTGCCGGCGACATTTTGCCGGAGTATCCTCAAATCTGGTTCGTCATTGCCTCCTTCGATAACTCTCCGGGCCCCATCGAGTTGATGGAGGTACAGTTCGGCTTTGCCGACTACGACCCCGCGGGAATCTGCTTGGTCGACTACAGTGCCCCACACAATTGCGTCCTGGAGCTGAGCAGTAGTGGCTGGCCGGGCCCGCAAGAGGGCACCTGTATCGTCTTCGATTCGCACACTCTGCCCACGAGCCCGCTGGTCGAGCTTTACTGGTTCGCGTCCTACGTCTATTCACCCGTGTCGATTGAACTTGGTCCCAATCCGGACACCGGCCACGCGACGTTCGGCGGGAACCTTCTCCACAACTACCTGCCCCCCACGATCGATAAGGTCTACGACTTCGGAATCATGGGCTTCGGCAAGCCGGGATATAACCCGTGCGCCCAATGACGGCTGATCGAGTTCAAGACGTGCGGTATCCCCGTGGCGGTCTCTGCCTTGCGTGCGGGTCAGCAGATAGCTCACCCCACAGCCTGTGCTGGGGGATTTCCTCGCGCACCCGCATCTCCCGGCCCCGCGATGTCGCCTAGGATCCCCCAGACAGCTTGCGCCATGTAGATCGGCACAGACAGCAAGCGGTACCGCAGTGTCTTGCCGGACATGGATACTTGGAGCAACTGATCAGTGAACTCCCCCGTGTACAGGCGAAGCCCAGTGTGCAAGCCGGCGCGCCAAAGGAACTGATGCATGGATCTGAGTGTTCCGGATGTTCCCGACTTGACCTCCAGCGGCACGGGTACGCCTGCACCAGGCAGCAGGTAATCGACTTCGGCACTCCCCCGCGAAGATTCGCTCACCCAGAAGTACAACCGCTCATGTCTTCCAGGACGGCCCGCCAGGAGCTGTTGTCCGACGAACATCTCCGCCAGACGTCCATCAATGAGTCTCTCGAAGGCAAGCGCGTGTACATCCTCAATCGCGGTTCCCATGCTGGAGAGCGCCAAGCCCGTGTCGAGGGGCAATAACTTGGGTGCAGACTTCGGGCGTGGCCGCGGGGGCAGCTTAGTATCGCTCGTGGGCCAAACACGCGCGATGAGTAGGCCCGCCTCCAGACGCCCCAGGGCGGTTTTCATGGATTGCGATCGATGGCCCGGGGCGAAGTTCTCGTACGAGAACCGGCTGCCAACATGGTACTTGAGATTCTCGAAAGCAGCTTCCAAATGACCCAGGTCCCGTACGCCGCGATACTTCTGGAAATCCTCTGCAAGAGCCTGCAAGAGATCGGCGTGAATCTCGCGCACGATCGCCGGCCGGCCGGTTGTGACCCAATTAGAGACGGCCTCCGGCATGCCCCCGACGAGTAGGTAGTCGCGGAGCATCGCCAAGGCCTCTTCATGAATGGGCCGGGGGCAGGCCTTGCGATCTTGCAGTGCTGCGAGCAGCCTTACCGCCAGCACGCTCTTGCCGAGCGCCTGGAGGAATTCCAGGTAGGTGAGGGGATGGAGCGTACGGAAAGTGACCCTCCCGACTGGAAACGAAAAGCCCCGCTCTTGAAGGCGCACTTCCAGCAGGGAGCCCGCCGCGATGACGGCCAACTTCGGGTGATCCTCTTGAAAGAAGCGTAGCCACTGAACGAGATCGGGACTCTCTTGGATCTCGTCCAGAAACAGAAGAGTGTCCTCCGGGAAGCGCCCAATATTGTGCCGTGTCGCGAGCGCCCCAAGAAGGTCCTCCACCGATGCACAGGATCGGACTAGGGATAGGTCAGCTCTGCGCTCGAGGTTTACCTCGAGGAAGAGCTTGGACCTCTTGCCGAGTTCCCTAATAGTTGTAGACTTACCGGTTTGCCGCGCCCCCCTCAATATCAGGGGCTTTCGGTCTGGACTATCCAGCCACTCAGCCAGGACGCCGTCGAGAGAGCGTGGGAGATACATTCCAACACCTGCCTGCATCTATGACATCATCAATTAACGGCTGTATTTTGATGCCTATATAGTAGAAATACAAGGGTATTGTTCTTGTTCCTGGCAAGGTGTCGAAGAAATTCAATCTTCAGACCACCTGGTTTCTCTCGCTGCTGCTGCCCTACCACTTTCGATATGAGGACTACGGCACCGCGCCGTTCGGCCAGGAAAGCTGGTTCTGCAGCCTCTGGAGCAAGCCCCGGATGGTCTACTCCCCCTCGATCGTCGACGGGGGCTTCTTGGTGATGTTGTAGGTGGCACTGACGACGCCCGGGATCTCTGACGTCAACCTTTCGCCTAGACGGAGCAACTTATCCCAGGGGAGTTCCGTCGGAGTCGCTATCCGGGCGTCCTTGCTCTCCCAGCACCGGACTTCGATCTGGTGGCCGAATTCCCTCTGGCCGTCCCGGATGCCCGTGACCTTGTCCTTGTGCAGGATCGCGAGGTACTGGAACGCCCCCGAATCCACCAGCTCCTCGCAGACGATCTTGTCCGCCTTGCGCGTCATCTCGATGGACTCCCGCGTGACTTCCCCGAGAACCCTCACGGAGAGGCCGGGGCCCGGGAATGGTGGTCTGGTGTATATTTCTACCGGAAGTCCGAGGGCCTTCCCGACCTGCCGGATCCCGTCCTTGCGGAGCTCCACCAACGGTTCGAGGACCTTGTAGCCGTACTCCTTCTCCGTGTCGATGCCGAGCTGCACCAGAATGTTGTGCTGCCGCTTGACCCCCGCCACAGTCTCGTCCACATCCGTTTTGTTCGTGCCGTGCAAGAGGAACTTCGCTCCCGACTCGCGGACGATGGGGCCAAAAACCTTTTTATAGAAAACCTCCGTGATCCCCTTGTCCCTCTTTTTCTCGGGATCCGTCTCGCCCTTCAACGCATCGAAGAACTTCCCGCTTTCATCAGCGAGCATGACCTCAACGCCGAGTGCGGCAAAGTTCCTGACCACCTCCTCCGGTTCGTCCTGCCTCATCAAGCCACTGTCGATGAAGTAGGTCTTCAACCGGTCTCCGAGCGCCCGGTGCCCCAGAAGAGTCACGACGGCGCTG
>JAGMDA010000360.1 GCA_023128935.1 Candidatus Eiseniibacteriota bacterium
GTACCGGCGAGATCCCGCACGGTCACCGGCACGGGGGCGATCCGGAGCCCCGGGGGTGGTGGCATTGGTTCGAGCACCAGAACCTGCGCGACGATCGCGCCGAGGTGTTCGCGAGCTTGCTTCCGGGGGGTACTTACGCATATGCGTATGCGGTCCGTGCCACCACACCCGGATGTTTTTTCGCCCCGCCGCCCAAGGTGGAGGAGATGTACGCTCCCGAGACCTTTGGCCGGGGGCAGGGGGAGATTGTGGTCGTGGAGTAAGGACCCTGAGTCGCGCCTCATTCCGTTCGCACAATCCTCACGCCCATTCCACGATACGGGTCCCGCCCGGGCAATGCGCACTGATTATCCGGGTGGGGACGGCCGATGAGGAGCCTGTCGGATTCGTGACGACTCCCGCCAGCCAAGGAGAAGGCCATGCGCGCTATCGACCGCCAAGTGGGGCCCATCGCCTTGCGTTTCCGATTCGAGTAGGCGCCGTAGTACCGGTTATGTGTTGCCGAGGGGATGAGGATCTGCTGGGTCACCGCGTGTATCCAGTCCAGTGGGTCGAGTACCAGTTCTGTCTTCCCACTTCTCGGATCCGGTGGCGTTGCGACACGCACCTGCCCCTCGCTGGTCAGGTGCACACCGAGCCGGTCGGCGACCCTTCGCTTGGCTCGATTTCATGCTGATGAAGAATAGTCTTGACTATTTTTCACTGCTGTTCATTATTGTCGCATGCTGGAGCGAGCGCTATATGTCAGCATCTGGGAAGAGCTGTCCGCCGAAAAGAGCATGGTGCTTCTCGCCGGACCAAGGCAATGCGGGAAAACCACGTTGGCGGGGATGATTGCCGAGGGGTTCGCGAACAGCATCTACTTCAACTGGGATATCGTCACCGACAAACAGAAATTGATCGAAGATCCCTTCTTCTTCCAGAACATGGTCAGGAAGGACGCATCGAAACCACTCGTCTTGCTCGATGAAATCCATAAGTACAAGGACTGGAAGAATTACCTCAAGGGCGCCTACGACCAGTTCCACGATGAGTTTCTTTTCCTCGTCTCGGGGAGCGGACGACTGGACCTCTACCAGAAAGGTGGCGACTCACTCGCTGGACGCTACTACCTGTTCCATCTGTGGCCTCTCACACTGGCTGAGCTTCACGGCCAAGGAAACACGTTGCAGAAGTTCAGGAGTGAACCGGTTTGCGTGTGCGCAAATGACCGGGCAGCATGCGCGGCAACGTGGCAGAGGCTGGCTACGTTCAGTGGTTTCCCGGAGCCTTATCTGGCTGCGAAGGAAACGACATACCGCCGCTGGTCACGCACCTATCACCGACAGTTGATTCGTGAAGACGTCCGGGACTTGACGGATGTCAAGAACATCGATGACGTAGAGATCCTGTTCTCCCTGCTGCCGTCGAAAGTCGGCGCACCCCTGTCGATTCCGAACCTGGCAACGGATCTTAAGGTCGCCTACAATACAGTGAAGAACTGGCTCGGTATACTGGAGCGTTTCTACTTGACCTTTACTCTTGCACCTTGGACAACACAGATCACGCGCGCGATTCACAAGGAACGAAAAACGTATATCTTCGATTACGCTCTCATTGAGGATAGCGGATCGAAGTTTGAGAACATGGTTGCCTTGGAGCTGTTTCGTGCTGTCTCCAATTGGAACGACATGGGATACGGCCGCTTCGGACTGCATTTCATCCGGACCAAAGAGGGACGTGAAGTCGACTTCCTTCTGTCCGAGGGACGCAAGCCAATTCTCCTTGTTGAAGCAAAGTCCGGTGATGATACACCGGCGCCCAACCTGAAACGGTTTCAGGCTGCCCTGCGCGTTCCCGCCGTCCAGCTGGTCGAGAAGGCAGAGGGCTTCAAACTGCTTAGGAACGCCGGCTGTCCGTTACTTGTAGCCCCCGCCGCATGGTGGCTTCCAAACCTGCCCTGAGATCAGGCGGATAGCCTGCTTCTCCCGAAAACCTCATCTGGCCCCGACGCAGACGATTATCCAGGTGAGGGTACATTGACTCTTGCGAGCCATCCGCATGTGCCGGAACATGAGCTACGTGCCTCAGGAGGCCGAAAGCAGCGCAAGCCAAGGCGAAATGGAGCTAGAAATATGAGCACATGCAAGCCGGCGCAACCCGCAGGTAAAAAAGTCGATCCAGCCTGTGACCTAACGGTCCTCGTCAGGGAGCTTCTGATTAAGGCAATCGCTTCCTGGAGCGGCCGCTCCGCAGAGGAGCTTGGGTACGCGGATAACCGGCAGGCCTTCTCTGTCACGCGCCCGCCGCGCCCGGAGATGGGTGATCTGGCCTTTGCCTGTTT
>JAGMDA010000361.1 GCA_023128935.1 Candidatus Eiseniibacteriota bacterium
CTCATGCCCCACTCGCAGACCATCTTGCGCGCCAGCTCGGTGGCCTTTTCGATATCGTTTGCCGCGCCCGTGGCAGTGCGGTCGAATACGATCTTCTCGGCTGCGCGTCCACCCATCATGGCTGCCATGGTCTGTTCGAGGTAGGTCTGGGTGTAGGTGTGGCGGTCATCCTCAGGGAGCCAATGCGTCAATCCAAGCGCATGCCCGCGCGGGATGACAGTGACCTTGTGGATTGGATCGGTCTCGGGGAGAAACCAGGCGACGATGGCATGGCCCGCCTCGTGGTAGGCGATGATCTTCTTCTCCTCCTCGGGAATGACGAGGCTACGCCGCTCAGTTCCCATCATCACCTTGTCCTTGGCCTCTTCGAGGTCCTTCATGGTGATCTCATGCTGGTTCCGTCGAGCAGCCAGAAGCGCGGCTTCGTTTGCCAAGTTCTCCAGATCCGCGCCGGAAAGCCCAGGGGTGCCGCGGGCCAGGATCCGCAGGTCGACGTCTTCGGCCAGCGGCTTATCTTTTGTGTGGACCCGGAGAATCCCCTCCCGGCCGCGGACATCAGGCCTGTCAATAACGACCTGCCGGTCAAAGCGGCCTGGTCGCAGCAGCGCTGGATCGAGCACATCGGGCCGGTTGGTGGCGGCCAGGAGGATCACGCCCTCATTTGCGTCGAAGCCATCCATCTCAACGAGAAGCTGGTTGAGTGTCTGCTCGCGCTCATCATGGCCGCCGCCGAGTCCAGCACCGCGGTGGCGGCCTACGGCATCAAGCTCATCGACGAAGACGATGCAGGGTGCGTGCCGCTTGCCCTGTTCGAAGAGATCGCGGACACGTGCCGCGCCCACTCCCACGAACATCTCAACGAAGTCGCTGCCGCTGATGCTGAAGAAGGGCACATTCGCTTCCCCTGCCACCGCGCGCGCGAGGAGTGTCTTGCCAGTTCCCGGGGGACCCACCAGCAGCACGCCCTTCGGGATCCGTCCGCCCAGCCGCCGGAACTTTTTTGGCTCTCTGAGGAATTCGATGACCTCCTCGAGCTCCTGCTTGGCCTCATCGGCGCCTGCCACGTTGTCGAAGCTCACCTGCACAGTATTCTCTTGAAGCATCTTGGCTTTGCTCTTGCCGAATTTGAGCGCTGCCGAGCCCCCCCCCTGCATTTGGCGGATCAGGAAGAACCAGAGGCCGATTAGGAGCAGGAAAGGTAGCCAAGTAAGAACCACACTGAACCAAGGAGTCGGATCGGGCTTGGATTGGATCTTGATGGGTGCCGGGCGCTGCCCGGTTACCTCATCGACCGACTCACCGCGCAGCAGCTTTAACAACTCCTCGTCGTTTGCGCTGGGGAGGTATGTGTGGAAGCGCTTGGGCTCGGAATCGTGCGTCTGGCGATAGCGCCCCGTCACTGTGCGGTTGATAATCGTGACCTCATCAACCAGCCCTTCTTTCACGGCTTCCCAGAATTCGGAGTAGCTGATTTCGCTTCCGGTTGTTTGAGCGACAAAGATCTGCTGGGCTATGACGAATACGCCCAAGGCCACGAGTAGCCAGATGCTCAGGGTTCGGAAAGAACGGCCTTTGGGCGGCAGTGGAGGAAAGGGGCCCCTGGGTTGTTTGGGCTCCTGATCCTGCTTTTTCGGGGGCTCGCTTTCTGGGTCTGCAATCCAAGCGGTCCGTAGTTTCTTCAGCAGGTCCACTGGCGAGCCATGGCTTTTAGGAGGCGCTTTCATCCCGTTCCTTTTTTTGGTTGCTTTCTGTTCCCTATTCAGGAGATCACGCACCAGAGCTTCCCTGGTGCAGTTAGGTGCTTCTGCGCTTTTATTGTGGTCTTACGCCTTTGTTGCGGTTCTAAGTTTTTTACCGCGGATCTTTGCCTCTGTTGCGGTTCTGCGTTTTTGCTGCAGATTCATGCCGTTGTTGCGATTCTATGCCCATATTGCGTTTCTACGCCTTTGTCGAGGGCGTAAAAGCCGCGATGAGAGGCAGATTCCGGTAGCGTTCCTGGTAGTCAAGCCCGCAGCCGACTACGAATTTCTCGCCTATGTCAAAGCCCTTGTACTGAAGTGGAATTCTCTCGTCGTTTGTGTCGGCATGCCGGACCAGGGCTGCGAACTGAATGGTGGCCGGTTCATGAAGCTCCAGGAAGGTCCGGACATATTCCATCTTGGTGCTGCCAGTGCGTATCCCTTCGACCACAATAACATGCCGCCCGCGAATGTCGGAGCGCAAATCGTACAGGACCTTGACCGCCGTGCGTCCTTTCTCCTCGGGGTTGAATCGCGAGACAGAGAGGAAGTCGATCTCTTGAGGTATGCGGGCAGCCCTGGCCAGATCGCACTGGAAGACGAAACCTCCCCGTAGGATTGCGACTAGCACAGGAATCTTGTCCCGATAGTCCGCAGCGAGCTGTTGCCCCAATATGCTGACGCGCTGGCGGACATCCTCAGCGGTGAACAGGACGTGTCCAACACCGTCGGTGAGGGAGATTTCGTCTCCCCTCTTCAGTTTCGAGATGATCTCGAGCATGATCAAAGAGTCCGATTCTTTCAGAGGGTTAGCACTTCAAGACTTCGAATCACATAAGCTTAGGAAGCCTCGCTGCTTCCATCAAGGGCTTTCTTCCCGAACTCGCGCGCTTGCCGGGGGCTGTGAAACTCGATTAGGATCTGCCCGTCAGCCAGCCTGGCCCGAACTCGGCCTGGGAGGTGAACTTCCGAGGTCGATCGATCCCTGCACTTGGCCACCAGTCCAAGTAGTGCCTGCATGTGCCGGGTCCCCAATGCCACCTCGGGGCCGGCGATCCTCTGATAGGTTCGCCAGAGCACCTGCGTGATGAGTGCCTCGGGATGTCTGGTCAATTCAATCGCATCCAGTGTGAGCCGATGGACGGCCTTTTCCGGGGCCTGACCGCCTTCCTCTGAGAGCAGTACCTGTTTTTCCAGTTCCTGCGCCATGTGGGCCACCGGCTCGCTCTCCGCCCGCTGCAAGCGCGCCAGGGCGGCGAGCGCTTCGACCAGCCGGGGGTTGTAGTCACGGGTCAGGAGAGGCATCAGCTCAGTACGGATCCGATTTCGCAGCAGGGAGAGATCACGGTTCGAGGCATCCTCCATCCAGTCTAGTTGTGCGAGCTGAGCGAACTCACGCAGTTCTCTGCGCCGGAAGTCCAGCAGTGGGCGAATCAGGATGCGCGCGAAGCTGTCACCGCGCTGAGAGGGAAGCTCTGTGCGAGGTTCCATGGCGCCCAGCCCGCGCGGGCCGGTGCCGCGCAAG
>JAGMDA010000362.1 GCA_023128935.1 Candidatus Eiseniibacteriota bacterium
CGATCTCGGTGCAGAGGATGAACCAACGCTCGGTCTGCCAACCACCCGCAATCACCGGATGGTCGTAGAAGCCCTCATCGGTGTAGGGCGCTCTCTCGTAGGTGAGCATCTTCTCGATCATGATCTGCAGCTCGCCTGCATTGCGCGCCGTGATGCGGGCATGGGCCATCTCCGGCAGGTCGTCGCCATCTATGTCGGCATAGATGTTGTCCGAGACGCAGTAGCCGTTCCAGGTCGGAGAGGTAACCCCGCTGTCCCGGTTGTCCCCGCTGCCCGGGTAATCACCCAGGATCAGGAAGGCCACGGGTGCAGGGTCCCAGGTATGGTAAGCGTTGTTCAGGAAGCTCTCGATCGCCGTCCAGCTCGTGCCGCCGATCTCAGTGGTCGTAAAGCACTCCGTGGTGATGCCCTGCAACTTGCGCCAGGCCTTGAGTGTGTCGCCCCAAGCGATGAAGTCAGGGTGATCGGGCGTGATGATGACGTACTCCCAACCCTCACGGCTGTCAGGGTCCGGGGTGCGCATATCGATCTTGGACAGAGAGTCGTAGTTGAGCAGCTGGCTGCCCAGGATCGGCTCCCAGTAGCGGCTGCGGAGACGATCCTCCCCGAAGTGGCCCGTGCCCCCGTGGAAGCTCACGCGCACGTCGAGCTCCGTGTAGACGATCAGCTCCTTGGACACCGGGTTGTAGAGGAAAGGCGTGATTCCCAGCGTTACCACGTCTACGCCGCGGAGCATGCCGGGCTCCGAGAGCATTACCGGGCTCTCGGGATAAAAGGCGTCACGGCTGTAGATCGCCAAGTCCTTCTGATAGACGAGTGGGGAGTTGTCATTCTCCCGCGGGATCACGGGTGCCGGCGCAACCTCCACATTGTGATAGACCTGTGTGTGGGCCGAGACGATCTCGAAGGAGGCCGTTGCGCCCTGCGGCATGGCTACATAGCGACCCATGCCGGGCAGGTCTGGTGCACCCGCATTGTTCGGCAGGAAAACGCCTGGCAATGTGATCGTGTAGGCCGTCTCCCCCTTGAGGTTGAGTGGTTCCATGCCGAAGCGAGCCATCTGGAAACCGATCTCGACTCCGTCAGTTCCCTGTGACTGGAGCGAGATGCCCGTTTCCGTGTGGCCTGCGATGTCGATGGTCTCCGCGAGCACGGGCACGGCGCAGAGCATCGCCGCCGCGCAGGCGGTCAGTATTGATGTAAGTCCTGGGCGAGCAATGGATTTCATGGGTGCCGTCCTCCTCAGGGTGTACCCCTCTGTCGCACCTATTGATGTCAGCGATTCCTAGATGGAACCGCGGGCAGCCGGGGGGTGCGCCAACATCCTATGGCGGAATCCCGGCGATTCCGAATCCCCCACATGCAGGGTAAGAATATCATAAGCCACCCTGTCTTCGCTATCAGCCTAGTGCGCCATCTCGCGCGGGATTGGGTGGCGATGGGCCTGTCGTTTCGCGCCTGGGTTGATGGCGGGGTGTGCGCGATTTTGAGCCAGTTGGGATCTCGGAGGGGATCTCCGGGCTTGATCGGAGGCGGGAGACCTGAAACCATCGTCGAACGGTGGCTTGCTGGGACAGGGGAACCGCAATGGGGGAGAGCCTTATGTTTCTGGCCAATCTGCTCATGATATTCCTGCTCATTCCTGCGATATTAGTCGTTGCGACGATAATAACCTCTGTTGAGGTGCGCTTCTATATCCTCTTTCTGCTTTTCCCGATTGGACTTATACTCTTTGCTCTCTGGCGCCAGCTGTGTAGCAGGCCTGCAGCGAATCCCTCGCAACGGAGGGATGACACATGACGCTCATATCCGTCGTTTTCGTTTCGTACCTGCTGCTTGTCATGATTGTCGGAGTCGTGGCATCCCGGTATGGCCGCACGATGCAAGGATACTTCCTGGCCGACCGCGGTCTAGGGGCATGGGTGACCGCGATCAGCAGTGTTGCGAGCAGCGAAAGTGGTTGGCTTGTGATGGGTCTTGTGGGGATGGCCTATACCTGGGGGGCCCAGGCGGCCTGGACTGTACCTGGCGTACTATTGGGCTATGTCTGCAATTGGTACTTGGTGGCGCCCCGCTTGAGACAGCACTCCGAAGCGCTTGGCGCGATTACCATTCCCGATTTTCTTGAGGCGCGCTTTGGGGGCCGCTGGAGACTGATCCGCCTGCTCGGGATCCTCATCATCCTCTTCTGCCTTATGTTCTATGTGGCCGCGCAGTTCACCGCAACGGGCAAGGCCTTCCAGCAGGCGTTTGGTCAGAGCTACGGCATAACCTATTCACATGGCGTCTTGATCGGGGGCCTGATCACAGTCATCTACACACTAATAGGTGGTTTCAGAGCTGTATCCTGGACCGATCTGGCCCAGGGGCTACTAATGGTATTTGGACTGATTGTGCTTCCCCTGGTCGTCGTGACCTCGATCGGTGGCTTCGGCGCACTGTTCCAGCGCCTCCAGGAGGTTCCACCTCGAGTGGAAGCAGTGATGACTGTTACCGAGGGCGCGGGCGTTGAACAGATAAGCGTTGAGGAACATCCCGTGCACTTGACACCTGAGGTGCTGCTGCAGCGGACGGGGTCGGCCCTAGAGGGCTTTGAGTTCCATCTGACCATTGCGGAAGTCGATCCGAGTGCAGAGCAGGGAACAGCGGTCGGGGAAGCATCTGGTCTGAGTGAAGAGGCGACACGGGCGACTGAGGAAGCATCCGATCTGAGGGAAGAGACGGCACAAGCGAATATGGCTCCCTTGTCGCGGACTGTCATGCTCAACGGCGAACCAATTCGGAAAAGTTGCCAGCTTGCACCGGGGGACGAGATCAGCCTGGGCGAAAAGCAGATCTGCTTTGATAAGAGAGTGGAGATGGTTGGGGGTCGCAAGATGGTGGACGTCCTTGGGGGTGCTACTGGGCTGGCGCTTCTGGGGTGGGTACTTGGACTCCTGGGCATCGGTTTGGGGTATCCTGGACAGCCGCACGTACTTGCCCGGTACATGGCCGCTCGCTCCCGTCAGGTTTTACGCCGTGGCCGGGTGATTGCCATTGTCTGGGGTTGTCTGGCGCTCTATGGCGCTGTAATTCTGGGTCTGGCAGCCCGACTCGTGGTTCCGGACCTGGTGGACCCGGAGCAAGCCTACCCGTGCCTGGCAACTACGCATCTGCCGCCGGTTTTGGGAGGGATTCTCCTTGCGGCGATTATCAGTGCCATGATGTCCACGGCCGACAGTCAGCTTCTCGTCGTTTCCTCCGCGGTAGCCCGGGACTTCATCGACAAGATGCTGGGCCTGCGAAGTCGCCTATCCGCTCAAGTGGTTGAGCAGCGCTTGGTTTGGGTTACGCGCTTGACAGTGCTGGTGATAGGATTGGTGTCCATTGGGCTTGCGCTGGCGGAGATCCGTGCGGTCTTTTGGTTTGTGCTTTTTGCCTGGTCTGGTCTGGGGGCGGCCTTCGGTCCTCCAATTCTGCTGGCGCTGTTCTGGCGGGGGACGAACGCGTGGGGCGCGCTGGCGGGAATGGCCAGTGGCATTGCTGTGACCGTGCTCTGGAAGATGGTGTTCAAGGAGCTGGTGGCGAGCGCTACGGGACTATCACTCTATGAACTCGTACCGGCCTTTGCCATCTCCATGCTGGCTACGTGGCTGGTCAGCGTCGTGACCCCACGTATGCGGGAGATTCCGCCGGGGTTGGAGGGTTTGAGTGATCTCTAGTGTCCCATGGTAGAGGTGCGCACACATCTTCGCGCGCCTCGCGATATCCGCGGTAACTGCAAAGGTAGCCGTATATTAGAGATCCTGGCCAGATGGATTCTGTTGCCTAGAGTTCCACCCGGTCTGTGGAACTACCGAGAAAGTCGTCAACTTCTTTCTTGTTCACTTGTTTTCTGGATTTATTGGAGCCTTCTGTGGTAGAATCCAGCTGTGGTAAGGGGCCGGGAAGAAGGCATCCCCTGCTAGGAATCATGTCCGTAGGCTGATGAGAAGCCCGGGTACCGACGGGGCTGCTTTGAATGACTGGTCATGGTTTCCGAATCTTCCTGGAGGATCAGATCGCCGCAACGTGCTGACAACTCAAGCTTGGCGCGAGAGGTCCCTTCCCGGCCTTCCATGATCTGCTGGTTGCGGTTTTACTCCACCGCCAACATCGCGAACCTGTTGACACGCTCCGATCGGCCACGTGCCGATCAGGTCACATTAAGTAGGGAGCGGCAAGCAGCAGTTCCTCCTCGAACCCCATGATTCCGGCTAGTTGGGTCGCATGCTTGACGCAGAAGCGCTCAAAGGCAAACCCCATCCACGAGTTCAGAGACCGGGCCGTGAGTCGCTCAAACAGCTTCTGTGATCTGCTTTGGGCGATGGTCACTCGGTTGGGCGCGATGAACTTGAAGTAGAAGTGCAAGTATTCGTCCGCCAGAGAGTACTGCCGCAGCTTGGATTTTGCGCCTTTGCCAAAGGGCACGTAGGACCGGATGATCTCGGCATCCTCCAGATTGCGAAGATACCGGCTCAGGCCGCCGCCGGATGCCATGCCCAGCTTCCTGGATATCTCCTGCAGCGGAAGCATCCGGTCCTTGAGTATTTCGATGATGCGCTGATAAGTTCCGGGTTCTCTGAATTGGTTGTAGAAAACGCGCTCGACCTCTTTGGTCAGTGGTGAATTCCCAGAGAAGCAAAGCCGGTTCATGTTCTGGGCGAAGGAGCGATTGAGACGCACCTCCTCCAGGTATTTGGGCACACCCCGGAATCCGCACACAATTATTAATCCACTCTGTGTGCGGATTTTGTTCTGCTCTTGAGTGGCGGAGGGTGGGCGGGATGAGAAAAGGTGCCTCTGATTGGTACTGGGTGGATCTCACTGCGCTACAGAGGGTCCATCATGCCCGAAGCTCCGGAAGCCCCCCTCGTGACTGCCGGATCGGCCAGAATCCGGGGGTGCCTTTACCCCTCAGGGGGTGTCCGATCGTTGCTCCTGGGGCTTCTGTGTGGGTCGGCTTTTTTGGGGCGGTGCCCTATGTCCGTCTGGTTAGGGGGCGTATAAGGCGTGTATACCTCTCGCCGGGAAAGTCTATGGATGCGGCAAATCTCACCCGGCTGAGAGAGTCATCCTCGCCAGTGATCTCTCTCTTGGCTCCCAGGGTCACGCCAGCAGCTCAAAATGCCAAAAACCCGCTTTCTACAGGGCTTGCCGTGCTCTATCGGGCAAGAAGACCCTTCTCAGGGCAGAAATCGGAGGATAGAAAATGGCGGCCTGAACCGGCACTTATGCTG
>JAGMDA010000363.1 GCA_023128935.1 Candidatus Eiseniibacteriota bacterium
GGCACCGAGAGATGCCAGGCAGGAGAAGGTCTACCTGTATGAGTATGGCAGCGAGTGCAAGTACAGCCGCAAGCCGGGGGCGACAGAGCAGCTGTTGAATGCTGTGGCCCACGGGGCACTCTTGTTCAACTTCATCGGGCATGGCAGCGAGATTCAACTCGCTGATGAAAGGCTTCTGGAAGTCGCCAACATCTCCTCGCTGAGCAATTACGAAATGCCGTTTCTATTGGTGACGGCTTCCTGCGCCGTGGGCAAGTTCGCCCACGGCGGGGACGGCCTATCACTGGCAGCGCTCAGACTTCCCGAGCGAGGAGCTCTGGCTGTCATCAGCGCCAGTTCCATGGCCTCCAGTAGTTCCAACTTCGAACTCAACGCGGCCCTTTTCGAAAGCCTCTTCCGGGAAGATAACAGTGGGGAGCGATCTGTGCGCCGGCCAGTTGCCCTGGGCCCGGCTCTGCTTGCTGCGAAGTGGCGTGAGCCAGAGGACCCAGATTTGAACGATCTTAGATACAACTTCTTTGGAGATCCCGGGTGCCGCTTTGTCGCCGCGCGCTATGGGATTGAGCTGGAGTTGGAGGGAGTCCCCGGAGTGTCTGCCGGATCCGATACGCTGATCCGGGGGGCCACGGCTGTTCTCACGGGGCGGATCGTTGACAGTGCAGGCCTGCCTGTAGACGATTTTTCAGGGACGATCGATATAGTCGTGCTCGACTCAGACATCAAGCGGATGCCCTGTCCTACGTTCCCAGTACGGGACTACTTCCTGCCTGGCGCGCGGATCTTCTCGAACGCCGTGACGGTCGCGGACGGGGATTTCACCATGGAGTTCTTCGTTCCGACTGCCCTGCGCACTGGGCCGCGCGGCCCGGCGAGGATCTATGCTTACGCCTACGAGGAGCATGGTGGCGATGCGACCGGGGCCATGATGGATCTCTTCATTCCCGAGACGGCTGAGTCAGTAGCGGATCTGGTGGGACCGGAGATCCAACTGGTCTGGGCCGACGCGGGGGCGCCGCAGGCAGGCAGCGGCCTGGTTGCGACGCTGTGCGATGACAGCGGGATCTATGTGGCTGCCCTTTCACCATCGCGATCTGTTGTCGTAACGATCCGCGATCAGGTCGATCGGATCCTGGTGGCCGAGGATTTGGCTGCCTCTGTGGTCTTCGGGACCGACTACCGGGAAGCAAGTGTGACCTACCACCTGCCGAGCGGACTCACGAGCGGCCAGCAGCTCACCTTGACCATGGAAGCCTCCGACAACGTGGGACGCAGGGGCAGCGCAAGCTTAGACTTCCAGCTCAGCGGCACGGGCGAGACGCGCTTGCTGGGGAGCGTCTTCACCATGCCGAACCCGATGGAGTCGGAGACCCATATCCTCGCGGAAATCGAATCGAACGCGGACCTGGAGGTCAGCATTTTCACTTGCTCCGGACGGATCATCTGTCATCTGGCCGCCACGGGAGTGACGCCCGATAGGGCCCGCAGCGAAGGACTCGCCTGGGACGGACGCGATGACGACGGTGACCTCGTGGCCAACGGGCTTTACTTCTACCGGGTCGTTGCGCGTGAGGCCTCCTCCGGGCGGACCGAGGAGCGGATCGAGCGTCTGGTGGTGCTTCGCTAGGGCGGACGCCCCACGACGCTACAACCAGGGGGTCGGTTGTTCCATATGGCCTAGGACTGGTCGCGGGCACAGATGCGGGGGAGCAAGCTGTTTTGAGAAGCCTCGCTGCTTTCAGGGCGGGATGGGCTGTGATAGGCTTCCCGGCATGTATTTGAATGTGGAAAGAGAGGTGGCGTGCGGGAACTCCCCATGCACGGGGGGGTGCTCCATTGAGAAGGCAAAATCCGATGGACCGCACTTGAGCACAGAAGGATCCGGACGCGGAGAGGTGGAAGATGAAGAGAACGAGGACGGCGATGACCGTCTTGATAGCCATTGGGTTTCTGGCCCTGTTGTCGGCGCCCGTATGGGCGCAGACCCACGGCGGAACAGGGGTGCTGAAGATCAAGCCCGGGGCGCGAGCTACGAGCATGGGGCAGGCCGGTGTGGCCCTCAATCAAAGGGCCCATGCGATCTGGTGGAACCCTGCGCTGCTAACCCAGGCCTATGGGCGTGAGATCTCCTCAACCGTGGTGAAGCTGGTGCCCGACCTGGCAGACGACGTCTATTACCTGAATTTGGCCTACACCCAGCACCTCGAGGGATGGGGCGGTTTCGGGGTGAACGTCATGTACCTCTCCTATGGCAAGACCGAGGCGGTTGATTTTGAGGGCCGGTCCTACGGGTTCTTCAGTAGCTACGAATTCGTGCCTTCCATCGGCTTCGGCACACGGCTGATCGGAGACGATGCGACGCCTGAAGGTGGCAGTGGGATGCTGAGCGCCCTGGACGTTGGTATTTCCCTGAAGTACGTCTGGGTCGATCTGGCTCCTGAATGGGCGATGCGCGTTGTGGACATCCACAAGGATGGCAGGGCAGACGCCTTCGCCGTGGATCTGGGCGGCCTTATACAGGGGGGCTTACCGATCCCAACCCTGAGCGGCGGATCGATGCCCTATAGCATCGGTGTGAATATCCAGAATCTGGGCTCGAAGCTGGTCTACATCGAGGCAGACCAAGGTGACCCGCTGCCCCGGAACCTGAAGGCGGGTCTGGGCCTTAGATTGTATGACTCCGAGAGCTTCCGTGTTACAGGGGCTATCGATTTCAACAAGGCGCTTATTACTTACAGCTCGGATCCGATGGAGGAGACTGATGGCATCGGGTGGGGTGACGCCAAGGAGCTGTGGAACATGGGGCTGGAGGCCTCGCTCGTCAAGAAGCTGAATTTCCGTCTGGGCTACGTTAACGATCCCGAGGGAGAGATCGAAGCAATGACCTTCGGCGCGGGCCTGGACGTCTCCTTTGGGAGTGGCTCGAAGGTGATCCGCTTTGACTACTCCAGCGTTCCGCAGGCGCTTGATTTGGATCGGGTGAGCTACCTTACAGTGGGAGTGCTCTTTCTGTGAACCGATTAATCTATGCCCTTTTCCTCATCGTTGCTTCTGCGAGCACCGCCCTGGCGGGCGATGAGGAGATCATGCGTCCCCTCCAGCTCACTTCCGGGCCGGTAGGCCCTGACTACAAACCCGGCGTGATACTCTCCCCGGCCGGGTGGCCATCTGATTTCCAGCCGCGGGATTTCCCATCGATCCTGCGTGATCCCGCTCTGCCCAATGAGCCTGACGGGCTGCTTTGGCGGAGGATGCGGTCCGCCCACCCCGGACTCAAACCGCTGGAACTGCTCACCCAGTCGCCGGCAGAGCTGCGGCGCTATCTGGCCGCATCGCAGGATGCATCAGGACCCGATACGGTGCACATGCTGGCGCTCCGCGTGGACTTTCTACAAGACGGCGCGGGCAGCGGCAGCACTACCCTCGATGGCAGCTTTGACCTGCGCCACCCCGACTCTGCGCGCATCGCGGTCGACCCGCCGCCGCATAACCGCACCTATTTTGAGCGCCACATGGCTGCCATAGCCCGCTACTTCTACAAGCAATCCGGTGGATCGCTCATTATTGACTGGGATCTCTACCCGGCCCAAGAGGATTCGGCTTACCACCTGAACGACACGGCCGACTACGGTCCCTGGGACATCGCCCACGGTGACGAGGATCTGCTCTCAACGGCCGAGCGCTTCGTGCGCGATGCATTCGCGGCGGCAGATACCTCGGCCGAGCCGCCCGATTTCCGCAAGTACGAGAGCTTCGTGCTGATCCACGCCGGCGCCGACTTCCAGGGTGACATGAACTGGGATTCGCCCTATGACATCCCTAGCTTCAACATCTATCTCTCCGATCCGGTGACTGTGCAGGATTCAACCTTCGCGATCGATCTGATCATGGTTACTCCCGAGCAAGTATCGCAGGACAGATTCCTAGGCGCCGCGAACGGGGTGATGGTACACGAGTACGGCCACCAGCTCGGTTTCTATGATCTGTACAATGTACTCACCTTTTACCCGCAGGTTGGGATGTTCAGCCTTCACGATTCGGGTGACCAGCTCTATGGCACCGTGTGGGATGAGTACCAGGAGATGTATGTCTTCGTGCGCGGGGCTATTCCGGCGAGCTGTGATCCATGGCAGAAGATGATGTTTTTCCCGCGCGGGGTGCGGGCCAACTGGGTGAGTGAAGACGGGCAGATAAAGCTCCCGCCCGTTCAGTTGAACAATGACATCGGATTGGTTCCGATTGTCGGACAGGGTGTGGAGGAGTGGGTGGATGAGGCGCACGAGATTGCATCGGAGTACTTCATCCTCGAGAACCGGCCCTATGACCTGAACGGCGACGGGATGGTCCTGCTTGAGTCGGATGATTCCACCGGGGTCATCCTGGGGCCCGATAATCTCACGCAGGAGCTCTGCGACTCCCTCGAGATCAACTGCGATTCACTCGGCGTTGAGTTCCCCGATACCTTGGGCGCCTATGAACAGGACTATCTGCTGCCGGGCAGCGGTCTGCTGATCTGGCACATCGACAATGCCGCGCTCATGGATGCCTTCGCCATCTGCTACGGATGCGTCAACGTGATCCCCGGCCGCCGGGCGGTGGATGTTGAGGAGGCCGACGGCATCGAGGATCTGGGCAATGCCTACAGCGTAGAATGGACGGGCGGTGAGTTCGACTACTGGTTCAAGGGCGGTCTGAGCCGCTTCGGGCCCGACACCGATCCCAACACGGCATCCACCGCAGGGGGAGTGACGGGCATCTCGATCGAGGTCATGGATGATGATCCCGATTCAATGTCTATCGCAATCGAGCTGGGTCCGACCCGCAAGGGGTGGCCCGAGTATGCTGGGTGGCCGGTTGGGGCCGAGGGGATTACGGCGTTTCATCTGGACCGGGATGATATCGCAGAAATCGTGGCGGTGGGAGGAAAGTATCTCCAGATGCTGAATGCGGACGGAGAGAGGCTCTTCAACGGGCCGTTGGTCCATGAGAGTGGGCGGGTGATAACAGACAGCCTCCTGCTGCCCGGTGTGGCTGCCACCGCAGGATTCCAGGGCATGGAGGGCCAGGCGACCGAGCTGATCGCTGCGGCCACCAACACGCGGGTCCTGGCCTGCGATAGGGCGGGCACTATGCTTATGCGCTATCCAGGCGGTGATGAGGTGTTGCCTGAGCTGCGCTTCACAACTCCGCCCATGATGCTCGACTCGATCATTGTAGTGGGTGATTCGCAGGGGCGCCTGCGTGGTCTCCTTCCAGGGCACGTGCCGGAGATGCTGTGGCGGACGCTCCACCCGGGATACTCTGTCACAGCCATCGCGGGTGGAGAGATCTTCGAGGAAGAGGTTCAGACCCTCGTCTGGGGCGATGCGATTGGCCGCATTTTTCTGGCAACGGGTTACCAACAGAGCGGTTACATCGAATCATCGGATTGGCCCAAGCGCCTGAGTAGCGGTGAGGTGGCGGTGCGCTCAATCCTTCTCATCCAGGGATCGATCGGACAGACCGGCCGGATCCTGGCGGTGGATGATGCTGCCACGGTGGCCTTGTGGGATCCCTACGGGCAGATGATGGAGGGATGGCCCATAGACTTGGACGGCACTCCGGCCGGCCCTCCCGCGGTGGGGGATCCGGATGGTGACGGGCTGCTCGAGATTGTCCTGACCACCGTAGATGGACAGGTGCACCTGCTCGATCTTGAGGGCAGGGAAGAGATGGGTTGGCCGCGCTCTGTATGGCATCCCGATGCGACTTGGCGCAATCCTCTGGCCACCGGGCCCATACTTGTGGATCTGGACAACCCATCTGACGGTTGCCCCGAGATCCTACAAGGTAGCGGGGATGGAACCTTACAGGCCTTCAGCGGGTCAGGAGAGAAGATCGCTGGCTGGCCCATGGTGGTTGGATATAACGTGGCTGCCGGACCCGTGATTGCGCCACTGGTAAAGGACTCCGTCTCGCAGGATTGCATTCGGCCACAGATCCTGGCGGGTGACATCGAGGGGTTTGTGACGGTCCTTGAGGCGAACATTCCCGCGCGCCGCATGGGCCCCGGCGAGATGTGGAGCAGCCAGTGTGATCCAGGAAGGACCCATCTCTATAGGCGCGAGCAGCTCCCGGAACCAAGGGAGATGGCGGGCCTGGTGGATCTCGCGAGCTTGGTATTTGCGCCGAACCCCGTGGTAGGTGATCAGGGTTGGCTGCGCGCGCGCATGGGCCGGAGCGGAACCCTCACGGTAAGGCTCTTTGACACCAGCGGCCAGGGGGTCTGGGAAGCGCGCTACGAGCCAGCCGCAGGCGAGCAGGGTGACCAACTGTCTCTCGACCTGCGAGGCGTTGCGCCCGGGCTCTATGTGGCGAAGATCACGGCGCGCGGAGGTGATGAGGAGATCAGCGTCCTTCGCAAGCTGGCCATCGTGCGCTAGCGGGGCTTTTCCGGCCTCTGGCACAGCCCGGCGGAGGATGGGTCGATAGCGCCCCGTGTGATGGAAGGAAATCCGTGCAGAGACCTGCGATGACAGGATTCGTCTTGGGTAAGGCAGCCGGCCTCCTTGGTCTCTTGATACTACTTGCCACACTCTGGATAGTGGGGGAGGCCGGTGCAGTGTGGGAGGCCGGTGCGGTGGGGCAGGCTCCTGCACAGCGCTTGCATGAGGATTCTACATGCCGCTGGGCGGCAGATCATGGGACGGCGCTTTGGGGTCCGGGGGTAGGGACAGAGGGCGTAGGGATTTCTTCAGGCGCCGCGTTTGGCTCTGCGCGCAGCTTGCTTCCCGCGCAACAGGTCGCTTCAGCCGGGCACTGCCTGCGGACCGGAACGTGCGCTTCTCCGAGTACCTTCATCGACGTGCCTCCGCTCTGCCTGGAATCGGGAGGGGCCCCACAGGCGTCCGTCTCGAATCGCCGGGCTCTGGCAACCGCGCTGATGTCCGCCATTGTGCCCGGAGCGGGGCAGATGCGGAATGGTTCCTTGCTGCGCGGCTTGGGCTACTTCACCCTGGAGGTAACCGGTTGGGTGGCCCACCAGGCCTTCGATTCCGACAGCGAGAGCAAGACGGGTGAGATTTCCGCCTTCGCTGAGAGCTATTGGAACTACGAGCGCTACAAGCGCGTTGCACAGGACGCCGACAGCTGTGACGTCTATGGGTGTCCCTACAGCAACAATGGGGATCCCTATTGGACCGCTGATCGCGACAGCACGATCCAAACGGAACAGACGAGTGGCAGCGATCGCTTCCGAGAGTACATCACGCGGGATCCTTACGCCTGTGGCTGGGATACATCGTTCAGCCGCAGCCTTTATCTGGACATCTGGAATGAGCGCGAAGATCTGCTCTCATCCAAACGGCTGGTAGGACGATTGATCTTCCTGAACCACCTGGTTTCCGCCGTAGATGCCTTTCTTGAGGCGCGTCGGTTCAGGGTCAAGTTAGGGGAAAACGCTGAGCTGGACCTGCAGCTGCGGGGCCTGCCGTTCCGGGCAAATCCCCGGCTGGTTGTCTCAGCGCGACTTAACTAACTTGGCAGGGAGCGTGCCAGCGTGAAAGGCCTCATGATGCGGTTTGGTCGTCAGATTGCCCAAGTGTCAGAAAAGCCGGCGGGGGGATGGATGCGAGTGACCCTAACAGGCCTGCTGATCGCTTGCGGGTTGCCTCTGGTCCTCCCAGCCGGGGTGCTCGCTGCTCCGCCATCTCAGTCATTCATATGGCCGGCCTTGAATGGGGCGCATATAGCGTCTGGATCGCGCCAGGCGGTGCTGTGTAGCGTCGGGGGACGGGGCGCCGAACTTAGTCAGCCTGTGTCCCGAACCAAGGCCATTGCGGCTTCACTGCTGTTACCGGGCCTCGGACAGATCATGACCGGTCACACGGGGCGGGCACGGCTGTTCTTCACAGCCGAAGCGGGCATCCTGGCCAGCTACATCGTCTTTCAGGGGCAAGGCCATGTGCGCAGGGATCGCTACATCGATTATGCGGAGCTCTTTGCTGGCGTGTCCAACATCGATGGGAAAGAGGATTTCTACTATCGGAACCTGGGCAAGTATGACAGTAACGCGGAATATGAGGACGAGATCGCGCGCAGCGCCCGGGCGATGTATGGTGAAGATCTGGAGAAGCGGCTTGCTTACGTGGACCAGTACAAGCCGGGTCCTGATGAGGCCTGGGAGTGGGCGTCAATTGCCCATCGCGAGATGTATCTAGAGATGCGCAAGGACAGCAGGAATTCCTTCCGGTGGGCCGACAACATGCTCGGCGTTCTTCTGCTCAACCACGTGCTGAGCGCGGTGGATGCCGCGCGCAGCGCCCAAGGCGGGCGACCCAAGAGCACGCTCTATGCAACCTACGGCCAGGAAGGCCGGAGCTACGTGGGGCTCAGCTGGGACCTGCAGTAGTTGCGCTCGACGGCCTTCGCGCTCCGCTACTGCCCCGCTCGCGGACAACATTATGCGGCGTAGATGGTCGATCATCCTGCTCCCGGTGCTGGGGGGATTCATGCTGGCGTGCAGTGCGGTGTCAGCACGCGCGATGACATCCCTGCAAGCTGCGGCGTCC
>JAGMDA010000364.1 GCA_023128935.1 Candidatus Eiseniibacteriota bacterium
CAAGTTATTCTTGCGCGAGCCCTAACAGTGGGACTGCGCCGTGCATCCTGAACCGCCCGGTGCCTCCTGCTGCCTGTCATCTCACTTATCGGTTTGCGGCTGGGCTTCTGCAGGCAGGAAGGCTTAAGTCCGGGGGATCCGCGGCAACCGGGTGCCCCCGCCTCGCGGGCAGATCGCGCGCCCAGTAGATCGCGCCCGCATTAGATCGTGCGCGCAACAGCTCGCGCGCCTGCTTGCCCAGGTGCAAGCAGCCCCCTATGCTCCCCCGGTTGGGCTTGGAACCTTCGCATGGGAGCCATAAACGATGCATTTGGCGGGAATCGACTGGGCTATCATCGCAGTCTATGGGCTGTTCATGCTGGGTGCTGGGCTCTACTTCTCACGCCGGGCTTCCCGCTCGACCACCGATTTTTTCATCTCCGGCCGGCGCCTGACCTGGTGGGTTGCGGGCACATCAATGGTGGCAACCACGTTCGCTGCCGACACGCCTTTGTTTGTCACATCCCTTGTTCGATCCGAAGGGATCGCGGGCAACTGGATCTGGTTCAACTTCGCGATCAGCCATGCGCTGACGACCTTCTTCCTGGCGGCCCTCTGGCGTCGCGCCAAGATCGTGACCGACGTCGAACTCTGCGAGCTGCGCTACTCGGGCCGGCCGGGCAGGGCTCTGCGCTGCTTCAAAGGCTCGTTCTTCGCCTTCATCACCAACAGTGTGATCCTGGGGTGGGTGCTCCTGGCCATGGCGACGATCTGTGAGGAGGTTCTGGGCCTGCCGAAGATCCAGACGATCGCTGCCGGCGTGCTGCTAGCCACGCTCTATGCAACGGTCTCCGGGCTCTGGGGGGTTGTGGCAACCGATCTGATCCAGTTCGGTGCGGCTATGCTGGGGTCGGTTGTGCTCATGGTCAAAGCGCTCGGACATGTGGGCGGAATCCGTGGCTTTGCAACTGTCCTGCCCACGCTCCTCGCAGACAACGGCCGCGCCGCAATGGATATTCTGCCCCCCATCTTCTCGCCTCTCAAGGGCGGGGCTGGGGGGGCAGCCAGCGGTGCGGGGATGGCCGCCGCCGGCACCCTGGGCGGCTTTCTGGTCGCCATCGGTGTGCAATGGTGGTCATGGAAGTATTCGGATGGTGGTGGCGTGCTGATCCAACGGATGTCCGCGACGAGAAATGAGCGCCACTCCGTTCTCGCGATGCTCTGGTTCACCTTCGCAAACTACGTTGTGCGCCCTTGGCCCTGGTTCATGGTGGCTCTCATTTCACTGGTCGTCTTTCCGGAACTGACCGACCACAAGACCGCCTATCCCAAGATGATGGCACAGTTCCTGGGACCTGGGTGGTTGGGCCTCATGATGGCAGCCATCCTCGCTGCCTTCATGTCGACGGTCGACACGCACATCAACCTGGCCGCGTCCTACTTCGTCAATGATGTCTACCGCCGTTTTCTCCGCAGGAGCAGCAGTGAGAAGCACTATGTGCTGATCGCGAGATTGGCAAGTGTGATGTTTCTCTGCATCGGAGGCCTGATTGCAATGTTCAACACGAGCATCGTGAAGCTCTTTGTGTTCATGCTGCAGCTAGTGGCCGGCGCTGGCGTGGTTTTTCTACTCCGCTGGTTCTGGTGGCGGATTAACGCCTGGAGCGAGATCAGCGCCATGATCTCCAGCCTGATTATCGCTACGCTGCTCAATATATGTAACAGTCACGCATGGATCGCTCACCAGTTCGCCCCCTGGGAGATCTTTCTGATCAACGTGGTAGCCTCAGCCATCGTGTGGATCGCGGTCACATTCCTCACGCGGCCCACCGAGAGCAGTCATCTACTTGCCTTCTACCAGCGGGTCCGCCCCAGCGGCGCCTGGGGACCAGTGGCAGCCCATGATCTGGGCATGCGCCAAGCTGCAGATGATCCGCCCGCCGCTTCCGAGTGGAAACCCAAACGGCAATGGGAGTGTTTCCTTCTGACGGTGCTCCTGGTCTACACAAGCCTCATAGGACTCGGGTATTTCCTCTACGCCCGATGGACGAGTGCCGTGATCCTCTCTGCCCTGGCACTCCTGGCCGGAATGCGTGTGGCCTGGAACCTGCGCCAGCAAGACGGAGGCAAAACACACCGGGAGGCACAGCATGACCCGCTTCAGCCCTGAAGAGATCGAAGCGTTCTGGCGGCAACAGAATCCGCGCCGTCGCGCCTTGCGTGATGAGCTGGCGCGGCGCCGCCTGCCATTCGCCGTGGCCGTCGAGAATCTCTCAAAGCAGTGGAACATCGGGAATCTCCTGCGCACAGCCAACGCCTTTCTCTGTGGTGAAATCATCCTGGTTGGCAATGACACCTTCGACGATAAGGGATGCCCCGGGATATATCGCTTCGAGCATATGCGCCACATCCCGGACGCAGCGGGATTCGAGAAGCATGCAAGCGAGGCCGGCTACACGACGATCGCAGTAGAGATCGATCGCGATGCAGAGCTGCTCCCGCGGTTCAAGTTTCCGGAAAGGCCGCTCTTTCTGTTCGGGGGTGAGTTGGAAGGCCTCAGTCCCGAGATGATGGACCTGGCCGCGCACCGCGTCATGATTCCCCAGTATGGGTTGATCCCTTGCCTGAATGTGAATATCAGCTGCAGTATCGTCCTCTATGAGTATGTCTCCCGCACTTTCCCCGACCTTGAGCCGGTCTCCGTGGACGGAGCGAAGTTCCAGCTGGACCCCGGAAGTGGCCAGAGGTCGGAACCCCTGAGTGATTGAGCGAGGATTATGGCCGCATCAGGCCAAAGGGCCCGAGCAAGATGCACAGATCATGCACAATGCAGTGCGCAATAATGGGGCCTTCTCTTCCCGCTGAATTATCGAGCTGTCAACCTCTTGCTGCGTTACAAGTTGGAGAACCCCTCCCTCCTGCGCCTCGCACGCCCCACGGCATCATTCTTGCCCATCTGATGGCGGTGGAATATGGCGTAGCGCACCATCTATGCCGGGTGCAGGGAGAACCATGAGATCGAGGAAGCCAACAGGATCACACCCGCTGGGCACCGACGCGCACCGTGCCCAACAGCCTGGGTTAGCCCTACTGGACATTGGCACCGCAATGCTCAAGGCAAGGATACAGAGCGTTGCCAGGGAACTAGTAGCTCGCCGGCAGGGGATCGAGCGCCTGCTCCAGTTCTCCCCGGATGCAACAGGTAAAAACCTGACGCCCCTCGACGTGGAACCGTTACTTGAGGATGTCGCCGCAACGGTCTCTGAAACGTACATTCTTGTGAGTCTGATGATCCGTGACTTCACCCACGTGAAGGGGAAGATCAACGGAGTTCAGGGAGACGAACTCACCGGTCGGGGTTTGCCGTGGGAGGAAATCACGGCCCGCATTCTCCTAGACAGCTTGCGTGAGGGGGAGGGTTGGGCAAGGCTGGGATCCGAGGCGGTCTTCGAGATCGAGCAGATCTGCGGGCGGAAACTCGAGGGTCACTGCTTCCCCATTCGCATGGCAGAAAGGGCCGCCGGCTTCGTTGCACTCCTGAAACCCATTAGTCCTCGCAACGAACCGTACCATCACAACGAACCGTACCCTCGCAACGAACCGTACCCTCACAACGAACCGTACCCTCACAACGAACTGTACCCTCACAACGAACCATCTCCTCACAACGAACTGTACCCTCACAACGAACTGTACCCTCACAACGAACCGTACCCTCACAACGAACCGCACCCTCACAACGAACCGTACCCTCACAACGAACCATCTCCTCACAACGCGCCATTTGCTCACATGAAGATCCTGGAGGGGCTAGCGCATCGCGTCGCCAGAGCACTCGGTACGCTTCAGCTGCGGTCTGAGCTGCAGGGTTTCCTTTTCGACACAGTAAAGAGTCTGGTTGCAGCCGTGGATGCCAAGGATCCTTACACCAGGGGACATTCCGAACGGGTACACTATTTGGCCGTTCTCGCCGGCACGCGCATGGATCTCGACCCGGAACAGCTGCAGAGCTTGAGCTGGGCCGCGATTCTTCACGACATCGGCAAGATCAGCATCCCCAGGAAAATCCTCTGCAAGCCGAGCGGACTTACACAAAAAGAACAAGAGATCATCCGGACTCACCCGGAACGTGGGTGCGCAGTTATCCGGCCGGTCCCACAGTTTGCCAATGCCCTGGCAGGTATCCGGCATCATCACGAACAGTTTGATGGCAGCGGGTACCCGGACGAACTCGCTCGCTTCGAGATTCCACTCTCGGCACGCATCATCTCGGTTGCCGACGCCTTCGACGCCATCACATCAGACCGACCCTATTTCCCTGCGCACTCCTGGCAAGAGGCCCTTCAGATAATGGACAAGGACACCGGCCACTTCGACCCCAACATCCTCCCCGTATTTCGTGAGATCGTGGTAGGTGAAATTGCCAGCGGTAGCCTGGCGTTCGGGGCTCTGCATCACATCGCCAGGGATCAGAACGCCCCGGGCAACCGTGATGATCTCAGGCTGCGGGAAGCAGCCTAACAGCTCCATCGCTATGTGGTCCTGATCTCAACTTCAAGCCCGCGCCGGGCCAGTTCCGCCAGGAAGGGACCCGGCGCAATCGCCTTCTCCTGAGGCACCACGCCGCAGGATCTCGCCGCGCCTCGGAGAATCATCTGCATTACGATTGAAGCCGGGAAGGCAGTCGCTCGCTGCATAGCAGACAGACCGGCCTGGGCGTCACTGTGCGCGATGAGCTGGTGGGTCACCCGCGCGCAAGCAGATAAATCGCCTGTCTCTGCGGCAACACCTGGGCCGTCCGCGGAAGACGCAGGGCCGTCGGAGGAGATGGACTCCGTTACCACTCGCACTAGGACCACATCCTCCGGATCATGCTCCAAATGTCGCTCTAGCAACTGGGCCAGAACCTCTCTGGGCACTGCTTCGCCCAGGCGGGTGCGAACCGGCTCTGTGTCTGCCAGCCCCAAGCCAAACAGCGTGCGCAGAATCCGGCAATGCCCCGGATAGCGAATGGTCTTATAGTCCAGCTTGGATACCACGCCCTCGTAGGTCAATGGCAGCGTTGAGGTACCGCCAGAGGTCTGGAAGGCCTCCAGATCCCCATAGGGCTCTGGGAATGTCAGCGTCTCCAGTTCTGAGAGAGGCGGCACCCAGGCCGGCCTACCATTCCTCAGGACCAGGCAGTCTTCGAGGTACTCGTTGAGGAGTCCCTCGGCAGAGAAGAAAAGTGCGTAGTTCAGGGGGGCCTTGGGAGAGAGGGGCAACCCTCCCACCCGGATCTGCACACGCCGCGCATGACCCACACGTGTGATCCCATCAGCGGCGAGAAGGCTGACCATCCCTGGAGCCAATCCGCAATCGGGCACAACCGTCACGCCGGCCTTGCGGGCCGCCGCGTCGAGTTCAAGCTGCCCGCGGACCACGCCCGGATTGCCGCCAAGATCGATCATGTGCAGTCCCCGCTCAATCGCGAGGCCCGTGAGCACCTGGTTAAGGCGGTAGCTCGCAACACTGATCAGGCCGTCATAGCCATCGACGAGCGGCGCGAGCTTCGCCAAGTCCTGCAAGTCGCAGACCTCGAGCCGCACTGGCGCACCTGGAAACCGATCGCGAAGCCGCTCGAGCGCCTTGGCACTGGCATCCAGGACAAGCACTTCATCTGGCGGTCCAAACTCCAGCAGGTCGTGGAGCACGCCCGCCGCCATCCTACCAGCACCGGCAAGTACAACCCTCATGACGTGGCCTCCCAGAAGTGCATCTGGGGGGGGTACGAGCCTCTCCCCCCTAGAAGTAAACCTCCATCTTCGCCCCCCAAGGAGAGTAGAGGTATTCACCTGGTCCCCTGTGGCGAGAGAGCACATTCTACATCTTTTCATGGCTCCTCAGGGTTTCGTGTGGCTGATTCCATGGAAGATCGGAGAGGGGCCTTGAAGGAAGATCAGGTTTCGAACAGTGGGGAGCCAAGACCGCAGCGGCTCTCTCCTGGTTCAGCGGACCTTTCCCAGTTCAGCGAATCTATGCTTCGCAGTGGAAGTAGATGCCCATTCCAAACCGATCGCGATTGCATATAAGCCCCAAGCCATTCGCCATTGCACATAAGCAACGAGCAATGGACTTCAGCCGCAGGCAAGACGCTCAGCGCCTCCTGAGATCGTGGACACGATTCTCACAAAGAGTCTCTGCACCAGATTTTTGTGAAGTTCGAATTTGCTGCAACAAATCACCGTGAAATTCGAATCTGCCGCAGCAAATCACTGTGATATTCGAATCTGCCGCAACAAATCGGTGTGATATTCGAATCTGCCGCAGCAAATCACTGTGATATTCGAATCTGCCGCAACAAATCGCTTCTATGGGGGAGGGTGTCAAG
>JAGMDA010000365.1 GCA_023128935.1 Candidatus Eiseniibacteriota bacterium
AGCCGGATCGGCGGCAGCCGCAGCCGCAGTGGCGCGATCCGCGGTTTCCGCAACACGGCCCACAGGGTTGACGGCCAGATCATATAAGGACATAAACAGACCTCCGAGGCGATGAGGTGAAATGGCTTCAACAAGATGCTACGACTAGTTGGTTAGGTGCGCAGAACTACCGAAAAGTAGCATAAACACTGGCGAATAGCAAGGTTTATGTACAAGTACATTCGGATTTCACGGCGATTTGTTGCAGCGGATTCGAACTTCACAGCAATTTGATGCAGAGAATCTTGGTAAAGCTGCAGAGCATCTTGGCAAGGGAACAGAGAATCTTGGTGAAAGCCGTGTCCACGATCTCAGGAGGCGCTGCGCGTCTTGGCCGCGGGTGAAGGCCACGGCTAGCGGCTCATGTGCAAAGCACGATCGATTCCAGCGGAGGTCCTCGAACAGCGAGATGAGGTTCTGGCGAACGACAACACGACCGATAGACAAGCATCCTGCACATGGTGATGATTGCATTGACAACCAGACCACAAGCAGAGGGGGCCTATTTCAACAGGATCATGCGCTTCGTCTTCTGGGCCTCGCTACCACGCAGCCGGCACAGATAGACACCCGAGTCCACCGCACGACCCTGCTCATCCGTGCCGTCCCACCGAACGGAGTGTGCTCCTGCCTTACGCTGACCATTGGCCAGCAGAGTTCTTACGAGTTGCCCGGATACATCGTGGATCGAGATTGACACCGCGCAGGGATAGGACAGTTCATAGCGAACAGTAGTGCAGGCATCGAATGGATTGGGGTGGCCTTGATGTAGCTGAATTGCTAGCGGACGGCTGTCGATCTGACCATCATCCACGGATGACAGTAGACTCGTGGAATGGATGGCGATGATCTCCTCTTCTGGGTGAGATGCTCCGTTGAATGCCAGAACGTGACCGACGCCACGACTGTCTAAACCAATTGTTCCATGATATGTCTGTCCATCCGCCAGGATTGGGTCATCTTCCCATGTCCCGGTTGCATTTGTGGCGTAGTATAGGTTTCCCATGTAGAAGTTTCCTGAGATCTCGTCGCAGGTGATGTGAGCAGAACCGTACGCGTCAACGAAAAGCGAGAAACCTGAACCGTACGTGGTTGGATTCGCGCGCACAGGGACCGTCCAATCCAGGCCAATAGATCTCTGCAGGTAGTAGGTTTTAACCGGGCAACCCCAGGAATCGTTTCCGCTTGCTATTAAGTGAAGTGTAGCTAATCCGTCCACTGCTATGATGCCGCTCGTGTCCTCTACGTTTGGAGTCAGGATGATTTCATAATCCCACGTTGCGCCCCCCGGCATGTCATTCTCGGCATGATGGATGTGGTAGCCCAGGTAATTGCCGCCCCGATAGGCAATGTGTGCCACACCATGCTCGCCCACGGCAATGAAAGGTCCTGCCCCGCTCCCGTAGGTGCCGAGCTGGCTATCGGCGAGAAGTTGCGATTGCCAGGTGCCGCCCAAGTTGGTTGCATAGAAAATCTTCCAGTCGCCGGTTGCGTTCGTTCCGATCCAAGCGAGATGCGCCTTTCCATTGTCGTCGACCGCAATCGTGGGCGAGATGTCGTCAGTGGTGTTCTCGGTGAGCCGGGTCCTAATCCATCCTGCACCTGCATTCTCGGCTATAATAATCTCATCCGTGCCGCCGTAGGGCCGGCAGTACGCAACGTACACATCTCCAGTGGATTCGTTAATGGCTAGCGTTGGATCAGAGGCTCTCTGGTCTGGGTCGCTGACCTCGGTCGCATCTGTCCAAGGCCCGTAGATAGGTTTCGCCGCATAAAGGATCTTCCAACCGCCGCCCTCTCTGGCCTGCCTCCAGACCGCGTGAAGCGCATCGGTGTTGTCAATTGCCAGCGACTGCCGCTCGGTTTCGTCACGGGCTGTGTTATCTGTCACGAACTCGAAGGAGGCGGTGGTCCAGCCGGCTTCTGCAGGGGTGACTCCCAGCATGCAGAGAGCGACGAGAACAGGAAGGGCAAAGCTGAGGAAGCAGATCAGTCTCTCAACATACCTCATGATATGGTTCTCCTTCATGGTGCGATTCCCTTGGTTTCTGATTGGCCTTCGTTTCTGATTGGCCTTCAATGATGCGGTCCTGGCTGGCGGTTGGCGGCGATCATGGGCACGAGGACCGTCTGCTGCGGTTTTCAACCCGAGCCCATGATCTTGACCAGCACCCGCTTGCGCCGCTTCCCATCGAATTCCCCATAGAAAATCTGTTCCCAGGGGCCGAAGTCAAGTTTGCCACCTGTGACAGCCACCACCACCTCGCGGCCCATAACACTCCTTTTCAGATGGGCGTCACCATTGTCCTCGCCGACATTATGACGATAGCGCGAGTGGGGTTTCTCGGGTGCCAAGCCCTCTAGCCAGTCCTCGAAATCCTGGTGTAATCCCGATTCGTCATCGTTGATGAACACGCTGGCCGTGATGTGCATTGCATTGCAGAGGAGCAAACCCTCCTGGATACCACTCTCACGAAGGCATGTCTCCACCTGGGGCGTGATATTGAGGAACTCCCGCCTATGCTTGATATCGAACCAGAGTTCCTTCCTGTAGGTTTTCATGCCACCTCCCATCAGCGAGCCAATCGTCTATGAGGGCGTTTTCCCATGGATGCTCCCCATGTTTCCCACCCGTGAACGCGTCGCGTCTACTTCCTCCTGGTGAGAAATCCGGGCAAAGACCTCTATATGAGGATAGCCCAGGAGAGCACCCGCGGTCAGCCGCCTTTTGGCACAGGGGTGGGCGATCCTGCGAACGTCGGTTGCCTTCTGGTGCAAGAGCAGGCGGTCCTGCGAACGTCAACTGCCTTCTGGTGCAAGGTGCGGGCGGTCCTGCGAACGTTAGCCGCTTTCTGGTGCAAGGGGAGGCGACTTGCGAATCAGGCGAGAGTCAGTTGCTAGTAGACGCGCAGTTCTTGGCCGGGGTAGATCGTTGAGGAGCCCCGCAGGCTGTTCCAGTTGGCTAGATCGGCCACTCGCACGCGGTAGCGCTTTGCGATCTTCCAGAGCGATTCACCTCGTTTGACCACGTGGAGACGAGTGGTCTTTTTGTCCGCATCCCAGGAACCCGAATCCTCTTGTGGATCCGAGACCAGCAATTCCTGGCCGGGATATATGAAATGACCGCGCCCCATGCCGTTCCAGCGGCGCAGCTGTGTGAGGCCAATGTGATAGCGAGCGGCAATCTCCGAGAGTGTGTCACCGTGGCGGACCCGGTGGACGCGCACTTCATCGCAAGTCCGCCCTTGCGCGGTTGCCAGCTCCCGCTCCTGCCTAATGGCCTCACGGGCCTGCTGGACAATATGGGCGGTTGTCGGTACCCGGCCTAGAGAGTCCGACGTGTTGAGGGCGTGCGCGCTGGACAGCGCCCCGTCACTAGTGGCTGTGGATCTGCTTGTGTTCTGCTCCGAGCTCTCCGCAACATTATCTGTCGATCGTTCTGCCACACTGCCGCTCGCTTTGCTGCCTGAATCTGAAGCGCTGGCAAGCGAAGTCTTCTTACCAGTCGATCTGGCGTGCTGCTTGGAAGGGGGGATCAGAAGGATCTGCCCCGTGTAGATCCGGCTTGGATTGGCGATGCCATTGGCATCCTGAATGTGGCGAACAGTGACACCATAACGCGACGCGATCACAGCAAGGCACTGGCCCCACCGCACCTCGTGTTGCACGGCGTTCTCGCGGTCGAGGTTGGTGAGATAGGTTCCGCCACGACTCGGGATCTTCAGGACTTGCCCAATGCGGATCATGGTGCGGCGACCCATGCGATTGGCGTCCTGGATTCCGCGCACGGTCGTATGGTAGCGCTGCCCCAGAATCCCGAGTGTCTCACCCCTGCGCACCTTGTGACGGTGGAAGACGAGTCGTTTGTCAGGGGGGATCTTCGCGAACTCGCGGGTGAAGGACTCACCTGTGCCCCTGGGCACGCGGACTTCATATTCCTGAACCTTCATGGGCGTTTGATTGAGAAGGAGTGCTGGATTGAGTTCCTGCAGCTCGGCCAGTGATGCCTTGGTGCACGCTGCAACCACACGCAGATCGGTGGGGGAGTCGACCGTGACAGTCTGATACTCCAGGGGCGGATGGGCCTCCTCGGTCAGTCTGTAAGCCCCAGGGGATTTGGCCAGGATAGTTACAGCAAGGATGGCCGGAACGAAATTGCGCGTCTCTTGACGCAGGTAGCGCGTACGAGCGATGCGCCAGAAGTCACGCGTCCCCGCGCGGCGGATGGCGCGATCGACCTTTCCTGCTCCGGCGTTGTAGGCCGCCAGAGCCAGGTACCAATCGTTGTATCGGGCATGGAGATCCCGCAGGAGGCGGGCCGCTGCCCGCGTTGATTTCTCTGGATCCAAGCGTTCATCTACGTGCGAATCGCACCTCAGCCCATACATCCGTGCGGTGCCCCGCATGAACTGCCACAGGCCCAGGGCGCGCTTGGGGGATCGGGCGTTGAATCGAAAGGCGCTCTCTACATGCGCCAGGAAGCTCAAATCTTGAGGAACGCCCTCCTCGGCGAAGATACGACGGGCCATACCCAGGTAGCGTCCTGAGCGCTTCAGACTGCGTTCAAAGGAGTTGCGGCCCTTGCCCTGATATAGG
>JAGMDA010000366.1 GCA_023128935.1 Candidatus Eiseniibacteriota bacterium
GATGCGGTGAAAAGTCAGGCTAGCCATCTTCGAGGATCAGGAATCGATCAACCGCAAGGTGCTGGCGCGCTTCAGCGACGTCTGCGAGAAGCAGTTCTCCAGCCTAACGGGCAACCGCGAGAGGATCACGCACTTCCTTGAGGAGAGCATTTCAGGATGACCGATCGAAACCACAGCCTTTTCCCCGACGAAGCCGTCACGGAGAACTCCGGGCCGGTCGAGTGCCTTGGGATGACCTTCGAGTCGGACGAGGCCCGGCGAACGTACTTCCTGGAGAAGCTGAAGGAGAAGCTCCCGGAACTCAGGAAGCGGTCCGACTTCCCGGTGGCCGAGGATGAGGACATCCTCCGCCTCTCGGACCCCCCGTACTACACCGCCTGCCCGAACCCGTTCCTCTCCGACTTCGTGGAAAGGCATGGCCGTCCCTACGGCGCCAGCGAACCGTACCACCGCGAACCCTTCGCCGTGGACGTAAGCGAGGGCAAGACCGACCAGCTTTATAGGGCCCACGGCTACCACACGAAGGTCCCTCACCTCGCGATCGTCCCCTCAATCCTGCACTACACGAAGCCGGGCGACATCGTGCTGGACGGCTTTTGCGGCTCCGGGATGACCGGCGTCGCCGCCCAGTGGTGCGGGACGGCGCCGATGGATTACCGGCGTACCGTCGAGCAGAAGTGGAAAGACGAGGAACGGGAAGCACCGGAGTGGGGAGCGCGTCGCGTGATCTTGGGGGATCTCTCGCCGGCGGCAACTTTCATCGCGGCCAACTACAACCTTCCGTTCGACGTCGACGCTTTCGCCACGGCGGCCCAGCAGCTCCTCGACGAGGTCGAGGAGGAGATCGGGTGGATGTACGAGTCGCTCCACACTGACGGGAAGACCAAGGGACGGATTAACTACACCGTCTGGAGCGAGGTCTTCTCGTGCCCGGAGTGCGCGGGCAAGGTGGTGTTTGTCAAGGAGGCGCTCGATCCGGAGACGAAACGGGTCAAGGACGAGTTCCCCTGCCCCGGCTGTGGTGCTGCGCTTACCAAGAAGCGGCTGGAACGGCTGTACGAGTCCCGATACGATGCCGCTGTCGGTAAGACCGTCAAAGCTCCCAAGCGGGTGCCGGTCCTGATCAACTACAACGTCGGCAAGAATCGGTGCGAGAAAAAGCCGGACGACGCCGATCTTGCGACTCTGCGACGAATCGAGGAACTCGCGCTGTCCCCGGAGGCTCCGACCGCGGAACTCCCGTACATGCACATGACGCACGAGCGGGCCCGCATGGACCACGCTGGCGTGACGCATCTGCACCACTTCTTCCCGCCGCGGGGGGGCCATGCGTTGGCCGCGATGTGGCGCCGGGCCTGCGCACACGAGGACTCGCGGATCCGAAACATGCTGCTGTTCTTTGTTGAGCAAGCCATTTGGGGCATGTCAGTGCTCGCTCGATACGCACCGACGCACTACTCGCAGGTTAACCGGCAATTGTCGGGTGTTTACTACATCGGCTCACAAATCGCCGAGGTGTCCCCCTGGTACAATCTTGGTGGAAAGCTCAAGCGGCTTCCCAAAGCGTTTATGCCCATGCCGTCGCAGTCTGGTACGGCATTGATCACAACCGGCGACTGCGGTCGTCTCTCCATTCCAGACAGCTCAGTGGACTACGTGTTCACGGACCCTCCCTTTGGCGAGAACATCTACTACGCCGACCTGAACTTCCTGGTCGAGTCCTGGCATCGCGTTTTGACCCGTGCTGAGCCGGAAGCCATCATCGACCGGGCGAAGAAGAAGGGTCTTCTCGAATACCAGCACCTCATGCAGCGGTGTTTCGAGGAGTACTGTCGTGTCCTCAAGCCTGGCCGATGGATGACTGTCGTTTTCCATAACTCGAAGAACGCCGTGTGGAACGCGATCCAGGAGGCCATGCTGGCGGCGGGGTTCGTTGTCGCTGATGTCCGGACCCTCGACAAGAAGCAGGGTTCCTACCGCCAAGTGACGAGCACGGCGGTCAAGCAGGACCTCGTCATCTCCGTTTACAAACCAAACCACGGTCTGGAGGAGCGCTTCAAGCTCGAGGCGGGCACAGAGGAAGGAGTGTGGGACTTCGTCCGCACTCACATGCACCAGCTCCCGGTGTTCGTGTCGAAGGACGGGCAGGCCGAGGTGATCGCCGAGCGACAGAGCTACCTTCTCTTTGACCGCATGGTGGCCTTTCACGTCCTGCGAGGCGTGACTGTACCTCTCTCGGCCGCGGAGTTCTACGAGGGGCTCGCCCAGCGCTTTGCCGAGCGGGACGGCATGTACTTCCTGCCGGACCAGGTGGCCGAGTACGACCGGAAGCGCATGACCGTCAAGGAGGTCCTCCAGATCGAGATCTTTGTCTCTGACGAGGCGTCGGCCATCCAGTGGCTACGTCAGCAGCTGACAGCGAAGCCGCAGACCTTTCAGGAGATCCACCCGCAGTTCATGAAGGAGCTCGGCGGCTGGGAGAAGCACGAGAAGTCGCTCGAGCTTGCCGAGCTCCTGGAGCAGAACTTCCTCCGCTACGACGGCGCGGGACAGGTCCCCAGCCAGATCCACAGCTACCTCTCCAGCAACTTCAAGGAACTGCGCGGACTCAACAAGGACGATCCCGCCCTCTGCGCCAAGGCCAAGGACCGCTGGTTTGTCCCCGATCCCCGCAAGGCCGGCGACCTCGAAAAGCTGCGTGACCGCTCGCTGCACAAGGAGTTCGACGAGTACCGGGACATGCAAAAGAGACTGAAGGTATTCCGCCTCGAGGCCGTCCGCGCCGGCTTCAAGCGGGCGTGGCAGGAGCAGGACTACGCCACGATCATCGCCGTCGCCCGCAAGATTCCCGAGAAGGTCCTCCAGGAGGATCCGAAGCTCTTGATGTGGTTTGACCAGGCTCTGACGCGAACAGGAGATGAATCATGAGCCTAACCCCACAACGGTGCCCGAATCCGCTATGACCGTGAGGTCAAACGGTCGCTAGAAGGGACGCGCCGATGACCATGCTGCGGGAAGGAGACATCGAGATCAGGCTGCCATCGGGAGTGCGTGGCCGGAGGTTCGACGACGCAAGCCACGGACTCTCGCATTGTATGAAAGCCGTGGACTTTATCGTTGAAGTAAGTGACCGGTTTCTGTTTGTCGAGATCACGGATCCTGAGCAACCTGGAGTTCCCGGTATGAGGCGTGGAGAGTTTGTTCGCCGGTTCCAGGTGGGCGAAATCGACCGCGACCTCGCTCACAAGTACCGAGAAGCCAAGTTACGGGACACATCGAACGGAGGTGAGGATGCTGGATAGCACTGATGAACTGCTACGCAAGATCCGCTTCGACGAGCAGGTCGTGGCGGGGGCCGAAGTCTCCGATCTTGTGCGCCACCATTGGGAGCGCTTCCGCACGGAACGCACCCGGAATGCGGACGAGGATCTGCTAGCGAAGCTCGGCATGTTGCGCCAGGACGAGGATGGGACCTGGCGCCCCACGGTCGCCGGCGTGCTCATGGCCGCGAAGGACCCCAGGGCGTGGCTGCCAAACGCCTTCGTGCAAGCGGTGGCCTACCGGGGCACGAGCCAGGTTCCCGAGGGGCCGCGGGAACTCTATCAGCTCGATGCGCGGGACATTGCCGGCCCGGCCGATGAACAGATCATCGAGGCCTGCCGGTTTATCCAGCGGAACATGAAGGTGATGGCGATCAAGGATATCGGGCGCCGCGACATCCCGCAGTTCGACCTCACGGCAGTGTTCGAGGCGGTGGTGAACGCCGTCGCGCATCGGGACTACTCGATGTACGGCTCAAAGATCCGGCTGCGCCTCTTCTCCGACCGCCTCGAGATCTACTCGCCGGGCTCGCTTGCCAACACCATGACCGTCGAGAGCCTAGCCTTCCGCCTCGCGTCCCGTAACGAAACGCTCACCGGCCTGCTTGCGAAATGCCCAGTCGCTGCCGATCTCGACTGGTTGAAAACCGACCGGCGTAACCTGATGGACCGCCGTGGAGAAGGGGTCCGCATCATCCTCGAGAACAGCGAGCGGCTGTCAGGCGTACGACCCGTGTACCGTCTGATCGATGACGCAGAACTGTTCCTCACG
>JAGMDA010000367.1 GCA_023128935.1 Candidatus Eiseniibacteriota bacterium
CGCCATAAAGGTCAGCGCCGCGAGGACAGCATGCTTGTCCACTGCATTGTGGGAACCCGCCCCAACTTCGTCAAGATAGCGCCAATCATGAAGGCTCTCGGGCGTTGCCAGAGAATCCGAGCCCACCTCATCCACACAGGTCAGCATTACGACACCGTGATGAGCCGCAGCTTTTTCGAGGACCTGACCATCCCGGAACCCGATCGCTACCTGAATGTGGGATCCGGTACGCATGCCGTCCAGACTGCGCGGATCATGGAGAGCTATGAACAGGTGCTCAACGAAGAGAAGCCGGGCTTGGTGCTTGTGGTGGGCGATGTGAACTCCACTCTGGCTTGCTCGCTCACGGCCGCCAAGGCCGTGACCCCCATTGCGCATATCGAGGCGGGGTTGCGCAGCTTCGACCGCACGATGCCCGAAGAGATCAACCGCCTTGTGACGGACACTTTGGCTGATCATCTCTTCACCACGTGCACAGATGCCGATGAGAACCTCCGCCGAGAAGGCGTTTCACCCGAGCGGATCCACTTTGTGGGCAATGTCATGATCGATGCGCTGCTCACCTCCCTACCCCTGGCCGCCAGGAAGAAGACTATCAAACGCCTGCAGTTAGAGGCCGAGCACTATGCATTGGTCACGATCCACAGGCCATCGAATGTCGATGAACCGGAAAGCTTCTTTCGAGTGCTGATGATTCTCGAAGCCATCGGCCGGATGTTGCCCGTAGTTTTCCCGATTCACCCTAGGACTGAAAAACAGGCCGAAGCGCTCGGTCTGGCAGACCGCCTACACGCTTGTCCCGGACTCCAGCTGGTGGCACCGCTGCGGTACCTGGAGTTCATAAATCTGCTGAGTAGCGCGCGCCTTGTGCTCACCGATTCGGGCGGGATCCAGGAAGAGACAACGATCCTCAGGATTCCCTGTCTCACCCTGAGACCAAACACCGAGCGGCCCATCACAATCCGCGAAGGCACCAATAGGCTAGTCGGAACCGATCCGGATGTGGTGATCGATGCCGCGCGCAAGGCGCTGGGGAGTAGCGACAAGCCCAAGTGCTCCCCTCCCCCCCTATGGGACGGCAAGGCTGCAGAGAGAATCGCTGCGATCGTGGAGCAGATCGCAACCGCACCGGCTTAACCCACTTTTGCTGGACAGAGAAACAGGTAGTGCAATGCGGATCGGCATGTTGCTCGATAAGCCCTTTCCGCCCGATCCCAGGGTGGAGGCCGAAGCCAATTGTCTGATCGAGGAAGGGCACGAGGTCCATCTGCTTTGCCTGCAGGAGGGACAGGAATCCTCGCGGGAAGATCGGGCAGGACTTCTGGAGCGACAGGAGCCCTCAAGGGAGAACCGCGCAGGACTTCTGGAGCGACAGGAATCCTCGCGGGAGAACCGCGCGGGACTGCAGATTCATCGCTTTTACATGGGCAAAACCTTCCAGCGCAAAATGAGCGCACTCTGTCTTACCCTCCCCTTCTATGACCTCTGGTTCAGGAAGCGGCTGATGCCTTTTTTAGCGGATAACCGCATTCAAGCCCTCCACATCCACGATCTGCGACTGGCGAGGGAAGGCATGTGGGCGCAGCGGCGCTTCGGGATCCCCTGGATTCTGGATCTGCATGAGAATTACCCTGCCAGCCTCGCGCACTATGCGCACACTCGCACGCTGCTGGGCCGCCTACTGATCTGGCCCTCGGCGTGGAGACGATTCGAGACCCGCATGGTTCGAGAAGCTGCGCGCGTCATATTAGTCACACAGGAAGCTGCGGAGGAACTCGTCGAACGCACGCGCATCTCCGTTGCCAAGGTCTCTGTCCTACCGAATGTCGCCTCCCGCGCCTACCTCGAAAGGCCATTCGTTCCCTCTCCCGCCGGCAGGTTTCGGCTCATCTACATCGGCGACACCGGCCAGCGCCGCGGCACCGACCTATGCATCCGGGCAATCGCGCGTCTCCAAGAAAGGATTGCGGACCTGGAGCTAGTCATAGCCGGGACTAGTTCCTTCCAGGACACCTTGGAGCGCCTGGTGAATGAGCTGGGGGTACGAGACCGCGTTCATCTCCTGGGATGGCGGCCCTCGGATGAGCTTCCAGCCCTAATCGAGTCATGTCACGTGGGGTTGGCACCGTTTCGGCGCAGTGCCCACCATGATACGACCTACGCCAACAAGCTCTTTCAATGCATGGCCCTGGGACGCGCGCTCATCGCAAGCGACTGCCCGGCACAACGGCGGATCGTGGAGACCGAGCAGTGCGGACTGGTGTTCAAGTCCGGAGATGTGGAGGATCTAGCCCGTTGTATCGAGGAACTCCATGGCGACCCCCGCCGCCACGAGGCCATGGGGCAGCGAGGACGCAGCGCGGTCCGCGAGCGTTTCAACTGGCACATGACAGGCAGGGCATTGGTCCACCTTTACAGAGAACTCGAGCGCGCCGGGGCCTCCTAGCCCTGATGCGGCCATAATCCTCGGCGCAAGCCGCTATTGCTCGCGCGCTAGCACGCGTTTCCCGCCACCCCTGCTAAAGCGCGTAGCCAAAGCTGTCATTTCGTCCAAACGAGACCTGCTACAGGAAGTGTTGAGAGCTCTCGATAGCAACCCAAGCAGTGAATATCCAGTACTTCAATTTGCGGGAATGGCCTGAAAGGAAAGCCCCTCTTCCCCCCAGCCTCGCGCATGCCAGAGCTTATGGCAGCGGCTGCACAGCGTCACAAGGTTTTCCGGATGGTTTGACCCTCCATTGGCGCGCGGCAGCCGGTGATGCACCTCCAAGAAGTGTGTATTAGTGCACCCCGGGGCCTGACAGCGATACCCGTCGCGTTCCATTACCGCCCGGCGCACTGACGGCGGGATCGTGGATCGACTACGCTCGCCGCGGCGCTCGATTACCGCATCGCAGGCCGCCGCCTCGAGCTCGCCAGCGGAGATTCCCTTGGCCCCCCGATTAGTCTGAACGGTGGCTTTCTGACACAGTTCACATCTGTAACTGATGATCCTGTAGTTGCTTACAGA
>JAGMDA010000368.1 GCA_023128935.1 Candidatus Eiseniibacteriota bacterium
CTCCCTGTTTCCTCCACCAAGACTGATCGTACCCATCGTGTGGCGGCGACCGGATCCATCTCCGGGCACAACCTCCCCCCCCATCATTGCCACCGATCTTGCGGACAGCCAGACTCCTGGATTCGCTAACTGCTTGGCCTGCCGCCTGGTAGGTTGCCATCCTCAACGGAGCGGCGAGAAGTCCCACGTCACAACGCAGCAACCAGAGGATGGGTCGGCGGCCATAAATGGGGTTCGAAGGCCAGACGGACAACCGCTGCAGATGCGCCGCAAGGAAGGGCATGCGCCTCAATCAACACCATCTGTCAATGACTCCATTTCCGCCGAATTCCGTCGGCACACATCTTGCCATTTACTGGACCAGGCATTGGGCAACAGGAGTTCAGGCCCGAAGCCTTCGAGGGTCTGTTGGAGATAGCTTCCACCAACATACCCGCCACAAGGCGGGTATGTGTTGCTGCGGAAAGGATTCCAAGTGCGCGCATACCCGCCTTCCTGAATGCGTCAAATGGGAAACCGGTTGCGCTAAGCTGGCGGCGCATACTGAGCTATCGTCATCGGGGCTTTCTCCTGCCGCTCCTCCTCGGCTTCGGCAAGCTGCTCCTCCTCGGCTTCGGCAAGATAGCTTCCAGGACCTTCCGCTGAGCCATGCGCTCTGCTGCCCCGCGCGGGACATGTATGGGTGCAAGCGTATCTCGGTCCATGCCCGTTACGTACATGGCCGTGGAGACGGTACCTGGCGTTGGCGTGAAATCTTGAAACCGCCTAACGGAGAGACCCGTCTGCTTGACCTTGGCCACGAGACCCTCCATGTCCTTTAACGTACACCCGGGGTGCGCCGAGATGAAATAGGGCGTGAAATGCACGCTTCTCTTCTGTTTTGAAGCCATCACCCTGCATGTCTCGACAAATCTCGAAAGCAATCCTGGACTCCCTTTGTGCATGAGGCGCAGTAGTTCGCGCTCAGTGTGTTCAGGCGCGATCTTCATAGCGCCCGGCGTGTGGGATTTCAACAAGAGCGAGAGCAGGCGGGGCGTGCGCATTAGGAGTTCCATTCTGAGTCCCGACGATACGTAGACGTGCTTCACGCCTTTCACGCGGGCGACATTCTCCAACAGGTCCAAGAAGGAGGACTCATTCACACGCAGGTCAGGGCAAACGGTTGGATACAGGCAATCGTGTTTCCTGCAGGGTTTTGACCGCCCGCAGGTTGCTCCGTAGAGGTTGGCTGTAGGACCGCCGAGATCACTAATCGTTCCAGAGAAGCCTTGCATATCGACAAGGCGCCGCACCTCTTCCAGGACTGAGTCCCGGCTGCGGCTGGTGACAGAAGGTCCCTGATGGCGTGCGATTGAACAGAAAGAGCAGTTGCCAAAGCACCCCCTGACGATCGTTATGGAATGCTGGATTGTCCGATAGGCAGGGATCTTCCCAGCAGAGGGATGCGGGCGACGGGTGAAAGGCAGAGCATAGAGCCTGTCCAGCTCGGTGGTGCTCAGGGGAATGGCGGGTTGGTTTTGAAGAACCCACATCGATTGCTGGCGCTGCAGCAATGGAGTAGTTGAACGAGCTCTCGCGTGCCGATCTACTGAAAGCTCCGCTTTCATGAAGTTTCCGACGTCGGCTTGGATATCGTCCCAGGACGACAGCACGAGAGGCGACCGAGTAAACGTTCTTTCGTTCTTCTGGCCATCACTAAGTCTCTCGCAAGTTCCCGCAATGCCCGTCGGTTCTATCCTCTGTGCAAGGCTCCGCGCAATCTCGAGAGAAGCCCGCTCCCCCATGCCGAACACGAGAAGATCCGCCTTGGCATCCGCCAGAACAGAAGCACGCAGCTTGGACTGTTGGTAATCATAGTGTACGAATCGCCTGAGTGAGGCCTCGAGTCCGCCCAGTACAAGTGGTACATCCCGATAGGCGGCTCTGGCCAAATTCGCGTAGCGGATAGTTGCCCGATCAGGTCGTCGCCTCGAGGTCTTGCTGCGTACGTCTCCGAAATAGGGGTTGCCATCGGGCGAATAGGGATCTCGCTCTCTGACCTTCGCGTTCCCAGTGTAGTTGGACAGAATGGAATCGACATTCCC
>JAGMDA010000369.1 GCA_023128935.1 Candidatus Eiseniibacteriota bacterium
TGATGAGGTTGCGCGAGAATAGCTACCCGATACCCGTGCGTTTCGAGCCAGCGTCCTATCAGCGCCACTCCAAAAGATGGGTGATCGACGTAAGCGTCTCCAGTAACCAGAACCACATCAACATGGTCCCAGCCCAGGGCGAGCATCTCCTGCCTGGTTGCCGGCAAGAATGTGGTATCAGGTGCACTCAAATCTCGCTCAGCTCTTCTTGAAACACAGGGCCATCCCCTCTCGCACCAGTCAACTGCCTCAGGGAAGCTGGGAACTGATCTGATCTCATGTGCCGCCTGCACATTCACTGGCCATCCCCAAGAGGGTCTCCAGCGCGTGTGGCAGGATTGGCAAAAGCGTCCCCAGCCCCTCCCGGACTGCCTTCGGACTTCCGGGCATGTTGATGATGAGCGTCTGTCCGGCAATGCCGGCAACGCCGCGACTCAGCATCGCCTTTGGCGTGTGTTCGAAACCCTTCAACCGCAATAACTCGGCAAATCCAGGGGCGGGGCGTTCGATCACCTCTTGTGTAGCCTCCGGCGCATTGTCACGCGGCGCAAGGCCCGTCCCTCCTGCAGTGATGACCAGCGAAACGTTCGGGTTCAGGACCAGTCTCCGGAGTTCTTGTACAATTGTCTGTCGATCATCGGGAATGATCGCCGTGTGGGCCAGATGGAGATCAGTATCCTGCAGAATCTCCTGGCAGGCGGGGATGACCTTGTCTTCTCTCTCACCGGCCGAACGCGAATCACTGAGCACCAGCAAGGCTATCTGGAATGACATCGATTCTATCCCCCGCCCTAACCGATCCGTCCTCTATCACCGTGCAGAAGATTCCCTCCCGGGGCATGACGCAGTCTCCGGCAGCCCGATAGATCGCACAGCCCTGGTGACACTGTTTGCCGATCTGGGTTATCTCAAGCACAACTGATCCTCCCACCTTGAGTCTGCAACCGACGCGCAGGTTCCGGAGATCGATCCCACGAGTCAGCACATTCTCCGCGAACCCGCCAGGGGGGATGCAGGTGCCCCGCCGCCTCATCTGCTCGACCGACTCGTCCGACAGAAGGCTGATCTGGCGGTGCCAATCACCCCCGTGGGCGTCCCCGCGAATCCCGAGGCCCCTGGCGCACTCGATTGCATCGACAGGTTCCTTCTGAATCCCACGTCTGTCGCTGATACAGACGGCTAGGACTTCTCCCATGAGCCCCTCTCCCCGTTCTTCGCAGAGTGCGTCTATTGCTGACCCGCCCGCCCGGCGTCTTGGGTCACTCACCGCCAGCCAGGCGACTTGAGTCACTCACCGTCGGCCAGGGTACCTGGAAGAAGATCAATGCTGTCTCCCGCCCTGACAAAGCCACCTTTCAGCACGCGCGCAAAAACCCCTTCAGTAGTCAGGATGCGCTGGCCAGCAGCGTCGTAGGCCTCGAAGTGCTCCTCGGATTCCTTGCCGATCTGGGTCACTTCAAGGAAGACGGAAGATCCAACGCGGATCCTCTGACCAATCGGCAATGACTTCAGTTCAACGCCGCGCGTCAGCAAATTCTCGCCGAACTCACCCGGGCCCACGATTAAGCCCTTTCTCCGCAGATCGTCTGCTGACTCGGTGGCAAGCAGACTCACCTGCCGGTGCCAATCCCCAGCATGTGCATCCCCCCGGAATCCGAAGTCCTTGATGCACTCTCCCACTTGTACAGGCTGCTTGCCCGTTCCCCGCTGCTCGCTGATACACACAGCCAGGATCTCTCCCAAAGGATCCGCTCCTTTCCCGATGCAATGGGCAGCACCTCACCGGGGCCACCCCTGGCCGTCTTATTGCAATGCCCCGCCGACACGCTACGGCCCATAGGGCGGCATCTCGCCACGGCCGCCCAGATGCCCTCGACCGCGGACCGTGCGGATTGGACACCTACGCCCGCTTGAACGCTCCCGATTTGCCGCCTGTTTTCTCCAGCAAGCGGATGTTACCGAGAACCATGCCTTTATCTACCGCCTTGCACATATCATAGATTGTGAGCGCAGCAACCGATACCGCGGTCAAGGCCTCCATCTCCGCCCCAGTACGGCCCCTGAGTTTTACGCTGGAAGCGATCGCGACTCGGTCATCAAGAATGTCGAATTGAAGGTCAATGTGGTCCAGGAGGAGTGGGTGGCAGAGTGGGATCAGCTCCGCCGTACGCTTGGCCGCCAGGATCCCAGCCGTCTTGGCAACAGACAGCACATTCCCCTTGGCGATTTCGCCCGCCCGCAGGAGTTCGATGATTTCCGCCGACATGGAAACCTCTCCTGCGGCCACCGCCCTCCTGCTGGTCCTGTCCTTGTGGGCCACATCCACCATCCGCACATTGCCCTGCTCGTCAAGATGGCTAAGCTCTCCCACGACCCTACCTCCGATCTACCCGCCGAATGCCGACATGGTATCGATCTCATATTCCCCAAATGATGCCTTCTTTGAGCGAATGATGCCCCGCAGATACTCCTCCAGCCCGTGCGGGTCAAACTTGGGCCGGATGAACCTGATCAGGTCGAAGCTCACGCTGCTCGCCAAGCATGGCTTCAGGCGACCATCCCCTCGCAGGCGAATCCGATTGCACGCACGACAGAATGGGCGACTGATCGATGAAATGAAACCACAGGTGGCGCCAGTGCCCTCGATCCGGTACACCTCCGCCGCGCCATGCGGATCGGCGGCGCGCACATCGCCGTCGATGCCAATTGGCGACAGACCGTACCGGCTCTCGACGATAGCCTTGATCCGGTCATTCGAGACGAACTTCAAGTGGGCGCCACCCAGAACCGGCATGAGTTCAATGAAGCGAACCTGCAGGCATCTGTCTATGCCAAAGGCAATGAGATCTAGAACCTCATCGAGCGTGGTATCCATGGAGACAATGTTCAGTTTGATTGGACTGAACCCAACCTCTCGAGCCGCCGCAATGCCGAGCAGCACCTGATCCAGACCGTCTACATGGGTGATCTCCTTGAACCTGTCGCGCCGCAGTGTGTCTAGACTGATGTTGATTCTCTCGAATCCCGCCGCTCGAAGGGTGGCAGCCACCGGCTCGAGGTAGTACGCATTGGTCGTAAGCGACAGATCGTTGATGGCAGGGATAAGCCCAAGTGACCTCATGAACGGAATTGCGCCTCTGCGCACTAGCGGCTCCCCACCGGTGACCCTAACCTTGTTAAAGCCGAGGCGGGAGGCCATGAGCCGCACGACCTCGAAGAGCTCCTCGAAGCTCAACATGTCCGCATGGCGCACTTTTCTCACGCCCGCAAGTGGCATGCAATAGCCGCAACGGAAGTTGCAGCGGTCCGTTATCGAGACACGGAGGTAGTTAATTGTGCGGCCGGTGGCATCCTTCATTGTCTAGATGACTTCCTCTTGGATCGTGCCCTCATCTGATAGGCAAATATCCCGATGATAGCTGGCCCTGATGCGGCCATAATCCTCGGCGCAAACCGCTATTGCTCGCGCGAAGCTTTTCAATACTCATAGAGCTTTCGGAAATTGACAACCGTACCCTTCTCCACCCCCTTCATCTCCGACGGAATGATGCCAATGGCATTGGCGCCGGCAATACTGAAGATGTCAGCCGAACCATGATTGGCAAGAGGCGTCAGCATGCATTGGCCATCGACCCACTCACACACGCACGGGAGCAGCAGAAGCCTGCCTGTCTTCTTGTTCACTGCTTCTGTCAGCTTCCCGCAGTAGTGTATCGCCTGGGGTTTGGGATGCCTGCGGAAGACACGTATGGCCGGGGCGACATACTGATCGAAGGCATACACCGTCGACACCGGGTTCCCGGGCAAGCCGAAGACCATGGTTTTCCCCTTCACGCCAAACAGCGTGGGCTTGGCCGGCTTGACCAGGAGTTTGTGGAAGATGATCTCCACGCCCAGTTTTCTCAGAACATCAGGCACGAGGTCATACTTCCCCATGGAAACACCACCAGAGAGTAGGAGCATGTCGTACCGCAGTCCTTCGGCAATCTTGTGTCGCAGGTCATCGGCCTTGTCTTGTACAACGCCCAGACTATGGGGTGTTGCTTTGGCGGCCAGGATCTGAGACCGGAGCGCAGAGGCGTTGGAGTTGTAGATCTGGCCTGGCCCCAGTTCGCTGCCGGGCTCCACCAGTTCCTCGCCCGTTGCGGCAAAGGCAATCGAGGGCCCGGCGTAGACCTTCACAGTTCTGCGGCCCACAGCTGCCAGGACAGCCACCTCCAGGTGCTGGATCAAGTGTCCCTTGTCCAATGCCGTGTTGCCCGCGCGGATGTCCTCCCCATGAAGCGCAATATGTGCTCCCTTGGACGGAATTGAATGGAATCGCACGCGTTCCCCATTCCCCCCCGCCACCGGATCTCCTGAGTCAGGAATGCCTTCTCTCGAATCCAGAAGGCTGGTGTCCTCCACGGGAATAACAGTGTCGGCTTCTGCGGGAACCGGAGCGCCGGTCATGATTCGTGCGCACTCGCCTCTTCCTATCTGCGCTCCCGGCCGATCTCCCGCCGCAATCGTGGCAACGATCCGGAAAGCATTGACGCTAGTGTGCTCATCATGCCTGAAAGCGAACCCATCCATTGCGGATTTGTCGAAGGGTGGCATATCGATGCCCGACTCAATCCGCTCCGCCAGAACGTACCCGGTTGCCTCCGCGATTGGCAAATCAGCTGTGGCTGTTCCCTTAACCGCCCGCTCGAGAATTGTCCGTTGAGCCTCCTCGAATGAAATCATTGTTCGAGTCGTATTGATCATCGCCCGATCCGTATTGTCCGTTGCCTGACCCGTGCTGCTCGTTGCCCGATTTGTACTTTCCGTTGCATGATTCATGCTGCTCGTTGCCTGATTTGTGCTCTCCGTTGCATGATTCATGCTGCTCGTTGCCTGATTTGTGCTCTCCGTTGCCTGACTCGTGCTGTCGGTCACAATACCTCCACAGCATTGGCTTTGAACGAAACGACTACTTCCAGGTTCAGATTGATCCCCAGCTCCGCATAAGATTCCTGGCTGATAATAATCGTCAAGGTTTCCCCGCAATCGACCTCCAGCCAAACGTTGTTGCCCTGTTCCCGGATGGAACACACGCGGCCCCGGAAGTGGTTCCGCATGCTCGAGGAAAGAGGCTCGAGCGACAGAACGAGACTCCGGGGATCAAGCATCACAGTTAGGGTTTCCCGCTCATCCACGCACGGTGTGTTGGAGGATGCATGGGGAGCCTCTGCGTGATGAGAGTCGGCCCGTGGAACCCCTGCGTGACGAGAGTCGGCCTGGGAGACCCCTGCGTGATGAGAGCCGGCCTGGGAGACCCCCGCGTGAAGGGAATCGACGTTGAGGAATTCGTTGTGGAGGGGTTGTCCACCTTGCAGCTGCATGTCAGGCGGCAGGTGGATCTGCAGGCCGCCTGGTGTGACGAGCAGATTGCCCTCGCGTCGCCCCTCGAGAATGTTCTCGGGAAGGGTCGGAGATATCCGGCCAGCTTTCAGATTGAGGACTCGGTGGGCGATGCGGTGCGCGAAGTGTAGATCATGTGTGGTCAAGAGGAGCGTGGTCCGGGCCTGAGCCAGGATGCGTTCAACTATCGCACGCGAGGGGCTGTCGAGGTGGGCGACGGGTTCATCAAGAAGCAAAAGCTCCGGCTCGGAGATGAGGACCCTGCCCAGAGCCAGTCGTTTCTGCTCTCCGCCAGAGAGCTTGCGTGCTGAGGCTTCTGCCAGCGGCAGGATATCGAGAAGCTCGAGCATCGAGTGCACGCGCCGCCGTACCTCACTCCGCGGCTGCCCCCGAACCTTCAATGGATATTCCAGGTTCTGGGTGACGGTACCGCTGAACAGGTAGGGCTTCTGCTTAAGGAAACCCAGGCCATTGCGATCCGGCTTGCCCGCGGAGTAGGCGCAACCATTGTACATTAATCGCGTGAAGGAAGATGGTTCTTCCAGAAACGCAAGCAGGCGCAGGAGCGTTGTTTTACCTGCGCCGTTCTGCCCCACGATCGCAACCTTCTCACCCCTGCTGAGGGAGAAGTCATCAATTTCCAACGTGAAGCGACCGCTCCTCGTGAATATCAAGTTTTCCAGCTCATACAGCTTCACGCGGTCCATCCATTTCTAGCGGAGATCCGCAGCTGATCGAGGATCCGATCCGGGGGAGCGCGGGGCCAAGATATGCGTCTGGCATGCCGTCTAATTCGGATCTCAATCGAACTATATCATTATTGGCAGAATTGTAGTGGAGTGGCTACAAGTTCGTCAACGTTTGCAAGTACTCGCTGTGGCCTGTGGTCCCGAAGGGACGCTCTTGCCCAGATGGAATTGGCGACCCAGAAATTTCACCTCGCGGCCCCGACGATCGGAGGCCAGACCCTTGCGCAGTTCGATGGTGTTGATCAGATCATACCCTAGGCCCCGGTAGAAGTCGATGGCCGCCGGATTCCCGGGCCAGACCATGCTCAGGAAAACGTCCTGTTGGCCCTCAGTGCGCAATTGGTTCTCAATCGCCTCCATGAACCGCCCGCCAATCCCTTTCCCACGGCCGTCCTCAGCCACCACCAACTCCTCAATGTAGTAGA
>JAGMDA010000037.1 GCA_023128935.1 Candidatus Eiseniibacteriota bacterium
CTCGCCACAGCAAGAACGGTTTTGGGAGAGAACCTAAACCCCGTCATCCGTTTCCCTCCGCGGCAGCTCCCTCCGCCGGCGGTCCGTGTCACGGCCCTCGCCGGAAGACCCCTCGGGCTCATCTATTCCCTCGCGCAGGATGGCTGATAGTTCGGGGCCTGGCATGAATGCCCGCGCGGCAAAGCGTTTCGCCATGAGAGCGAATCCTAGGAAAATCACGGAGGTCAGGACCCACACCGGGATCTGGAGAAACCCGGTTGATCCAAACTCCTGCTCCTGTCCCAGGTAGATCCAAGAAGCCCTCGCAAGCACCATGCACACGACCGCTGCGGCAAGCGTCGTCAATCGCAATACCCGCAGGCGGAAACTCTCGGGAAGCAGGCGTCCGATGACATCCATGTGGATGTGCCTCAGCCGCCCGGCGGCTACAACTGCGGCGGAGAAACCGATCCAGAGCACCAGGTGGCGAAGCAGCGGTTCCACCCATACCAGTCCCGTGTGGAAGAGATTGCGCAAGATGATCTGCAAGACTGCGAAGCCCAGCATGGATAGGAGGAGGCCTGTGAGGACCAGGTGTTCGAAGCGTCTCACCCCACGATCCCATTCCTCAGGGCTCACGTAATAGCGGATAGCACAGCGGATGGCCAGGCCAACAGCCACCAGTAGAATGAACAGCGGGTAGAAGACCCAAGCGGATGCGATCGCCTGGAAAACGGCCATCACAGGCCTCCCACGTTTCCTCGAGCCAGCGCCTCTCACCAGCCCTCTGACTGAGACCTAGCGCGACTGCTCCAGTGCGGTGGTGAGTTTATCGAGCAGAGCGCGGTCGTAGAGGACACCGGTGAGTTGCTGCCACACCTGGCGCCCGATCGCCTCGAACCCCTTGATGTCGGCGGGTGCAACGCTCACACGCGTGATATTGCGCTCGGCGATGACGTCGGCGGACTCGACATTCTGCGCACGCGTCGCGACAATCAGCCGGTCGAATATCTCATCGGCAATCCTCCGCAAGGTTGCCGCTTGCTCGGAACTCAACTTGTCGAACGCTCCCTTGCTCAGGAGGACTGCTCCAATGGCATAGGTAATCGGAACATCGGTCATGTATTTGACCCGTGTGAACCACTGGAGGGACAGACAGGTATATGGTGTGGCGTAGACGGTGTTGATGATCCCTGTCTGAAGGCTAGTGAGAACATCAGTCACATTCAGCGGCACCGGCGAGACCCCGAATGCCTCGAGCAAGGCCTTGGCAAGCGGATCACCTTCCCAGAGCCACATTCTCATCGGATTGACATCGGCTACACTGGCCACCGGACTCTGGCTGAAGAGATTGACAAAACCGACCTCTGCCCACCCAAGAATCTCAAACCCCCGGTCGCGTACGCGCTTCTCGAAGATCGGGTCCAGGTGCTGATGGGCCAGGGTCACCTCATCTGCATTGCGAAACATGAAGGGCAATTCCATGATGCGCAGCGATGGCTCGATCTCGCCAAGCCCCACGCCCGTGAGTCCGGCGCCGTGTATCTGCCCCGTGCGGATCTTGCGCAGCACATCCAGATCGCTACCCTGTGAGCCGCCCGCATAGAACTTGAAGCCCACCTCGCCACCAGTCTCCGCCCGCACGCGCTCATCCATCTCGTGCATGAGCTTCATCCAGGTCGTGCCCTCGGGTGCCACGGTCGCAACCTTGAAGAGCACTTTTGGCCGGTGCTTCCTACCAGCGTGCGCTCCCGCCGAGGTCACTCCCGGAAGCAGCCCAAGGCCCAGACCATCGACCAGGAAGAGACCCAAGAGACCAAGCAGAACCCAAGCACATGCCGGAAACCGCTGGCCCATGGCGTTTTTACTCTTGGGGACTCGTGCCACAGGATGACCTTCAACTCTCATTCCCATCGCGCTCTCCTGGATCGGGTTTCTTGGGCACCAGGTCATGGCGCCAGTTTGCACGATCTTCGTCAACGTCTCGGCTGTCTGCATGGTCCTCGTCAACGTTTCGGCAGTCCGCACTGCGAGGCTCCCTCATCATTGGAGGGGTCTGTGTCGGAGACTTCGGCAACATCCGATAGCGGATTCCGCCTTTCGAATTCGTTTACCCCCCTGCCTCATTCTGGGTTCATTGGATCGCGCAGGACCTGTTGGATTCAGAAAAGATCCTCTCTCGCATCCAAGAGCCGCTGCGCACGTTCGCGGGCTAATAGACCGATCAAGCGCGCTTCTGGAAGCAGTCCCTCAGGGGCATCCAGGACCTCTCGCAGGATTTCCTGGAACAGATCCTCATCCAGCATGGGTACGCAGTAGTAGTTGGCATAGAGGACATGATGGTAGAGAAACCGGCGTTGGGTGATCTCGAATGCGGTCTGGAAAAGCCTGTCGGCCTCCTCCTTGTCGCCCCCAAGCATCGGCGGGGTCAATGACAGCATGATGCCCTTCAAGACATGGCCCATACCGTAGTAATAATCGCCCTCCAGCTCGATCGCCGCATCCGAGAGCACATAGACATAAGGCAGATCCGCCACCTCACGCGGTCGGTCCAGGTTGTTGAGGACATGCTTGCCGAGACACGCGGCGGTCCACATCATGATCGGTGCCAGGTCTCTGGGTTGCCGTCGTCCGATCTCCTCACGCAGGGCATCCGGCCCCTTGTCCCAGGCAGTCCGGATCCAGGAGCGGCGTTTCAAAAACCGCAGCCCAAGGTCCATCCCTTCGTCATATAACCGTGCCGCTCGGTCAGGATCCTCGGCCTCAACAAAGATGAGGGCATAGGAGGCGTACAGCTGGACCGCGGGCGTCCATAGCTCCGTCTTTTCGAGATCCGACTGGCAGACCCCACGCAGGAGCAGGAGTTGACTGGGCAGAGCCTCTCGAACGGTCTCGATGTCGGCCGACGCATAAGCCTCGATCAGCGAGTCTTCCACAATCGGCACCATCGACGAGGCGGCGATCTTCTGCATCGAGCAACCGGTCACTCCAAAGGTGAGCAAGAAACTTACAGCCGGCAGAACCGAGCAGAGCCATGGCTTGGCCCGTCTGCGCCCTACGCTACGCGGCTTTCGTGCGTACCTAACAGCCAGCAGAACCGGGCAGAGCCATGGCTTTGCGGGCGCGCTCCTGTCTCGCTGGGCCGTCCCGCTGGTTTCAGTTGCGCCGCGCATGCACGACCTCCAACCCGCCCCGGTAGCATCCGGCTTCATGACGGCTAGCACTCTAGGTCAGAGGCTGAAGACTGTCAAACAGTGAGCCTGGGACGGACTTGACCTGCAGAGCGGTTCTGCCGGGCTTCAAGGAGCCCGCGTATGCATATGCGGCGAATAGAACTACAAAGGGCTCCAGCACGGGGAACCGGAAACACAGCCCACGCACGATGGCCACCATCGAAACCGTCCCCTCGACAAGCGCCTGTAGCAGAGCCAAAAAACCTGGCCGTCATAGACCAGCAGCCTTAGCATGGTTGGGGTCAGGCGGGACCAAGAAATGCGCTCCCACTGCATCTGTGGGCTTCGCATTTTCAAGCCAGGCAACTCACTCCCGGAACAGCGCTTTGATGGATCCCCAGCTTGTCCGATGGGTTGGGACGGTACAAGGGTTGGGGTCGCAGCTGTCGAGCTCCTCGAACCACTGGCCTCCCAACGCATTGCAGTCGGGTTGAGACAAGATGTAGCAGTCGCCTGCTACGCAGCACACCGCTTCGGGACCACCCACAGAGCACGGGTTCGGTTCGCACACGTGCAGGGATGGAATGAACTCACCACCCAAGGCAATGCATTCCGACTGCAGCAAGATGGAGCACTCAATTCCCACGCAGCAGACCCCTTCAGGGTCCAGCGGGCAGGGGTTGGGTTCGCAGGTGTTCCCTTCGGGATCCCAGATCCCGCCCAGTGCTGCACATTCGTCCTCCCGCACGAGCCAGCAGTCAGCCTCTACGCAGCAGACATGCAGCTCGCATGGATTGGGACTGCAACTGTTGCTGCCTTCCAGCCAGACGCCGCTTGCGAGACTACAGTCCTCTGCGTTGAGAACCATGCAGGTCTCCCCAATGCAGCAGGCGGCCTCCGGTGCCGGGCAAGGATTGGGAACGCAGCTATTCCACTCGGGATAGAAAACCCCACCTGCCTGGAGGCAGTCCACCTGCAGCTCATAGAGAAAGCATTCGCCAGCTATACAACAGACGCCGGGCTGTCCAGAGGGCGGCTCGGCATAGGTCCCGTCTATGTTGATACCCAGGCCCCCAAATCCTGTGGCTGCGTACGGCGTAGGCACAGCTAGACAGTTTGCCCAACCGCCGAAACCGCTCGAGGGATCAGAGGTCAGTTGAAGGACCTCCCCTCCATAGTATCCGTAGGCATAGCCGGTGAAGTAGTAGACGGGGACATAGTTGCCCGTCCAAGGATCTCCCGTCACGACGAATGCAGTTCCGTCATTCGGACCTGGCCATCCGGCCGTCGGGATCTCGAGGCCTTCGATGCCGGGAAAGCAGGCACCGAAGTCGGAGAATGCGAAGACACGAGCGTCGTAATTGCCCAAACCGAACTGCGTGGCGCACCACTCCTTATCCTCATTCCAGGCTGCCAAGACATACCACACCACACCCAGGAAGGTGTTCGTGTCGATTCGATTGACCTGCTCCTCTGCGCTGCTGATTGCGAACGGAGCATAGGCAATGCACCAACCATCGATTGGAGGATCGTCGGAGTACTCGATCTGTACCTCATGGTGCACGATGAAAACACCGTTCTCGAGGTTCGCCAGGTCGGCGCTGGAGTTGCCCACGGCAAGCCCGAGCAACGCCAAACAGAAAAGCAGCTTTTTCATAGGATTCACCTCCTCGCGGAGCCCGAATCCGGGAACATGAACAACTAGAGCTTCGTTGCACTGCTTCAGTCGCTAGTTGCAACTTGCCTCCATTGACCTCTCCCGGTAAGGGCAATCTGTCTCATGCACAGGACCTGCCTTCCGCTTTCGGTATTAGAGGAAGGCGGATTGTCCCATGTGTCCAAGCCTTCATTCCAGATCGGGACCAGATACCAGGGATGCTCTCTCCGCATGTGTACAAGCCTCATGCATCTAATCACCATCTTGGAACATCCCCTTGAGCGCACCCCAAGTGGTCCTCTGTGTGGGCGCATTCCCGCAGCCCACGCCCCACGCTCCTATCAGACCACAGCCCGACTGCTCGGGGGCGCAGGGTGAGTCGCTCTGCAACTTCCAGTTCATGTGCTCGTCAGGCACGGGTGAACAGAACTGTGGGTTTTCCCAGATGTTTCCGTTTGCGCCATACTGGCTCGCGAGGCACCCGACCCAGTCGCCTCCGGCGTTGCCATAGACATCGCAGCAACTCAGGCTGGCAACGCTGCTGCCATGGCAATACACAGCTTCCCCTTCAATGCTGAAGGCAATGATGGTGTTTTCCAACGAGAGCGAGGGTGAGGATGAGGAACCGCAGTAGATTCCTCCACCAGACACGTGGCCGGTGTTGCCGCAGAACGTACAGTTGGTGACCATGACATCCTCCCAGCAGTCCATCCCGCCCCCATAGCCGGCCCAGTTGCCCGAGAACGTACAGTTATTGATCACGGTTGCTCCCTCATGGCAGCATAGTCCGCCGCCGCTGAGAGCAGAGTTGCCCACGAAAATGCAATTGGTGAGGGTGGCCTCCCCACCGCAAACCATACCGCCCCCAAACTCAGCGGCGGTGTTCTCTAGGAAGATACAGTTGGCGACCAACAGTGCGCCCGAGCAGCCCACTCCGCCCCCGTGAGTATCATACCCGTTCGTGATCGTTACTCCCTCCAAGACCGGTCCATGGCCCTCATCCGAGGAGAATTGAAATCCACAGTGATGCTCCGTCTGGCTACCCTCGCAATCGATGATGCAAGCCTCGGGGTTTCCTTCCTGGGACCGCACGGTAATAGCCTTGCCCTTGAAGTCGATGTCCCTGTTTCCATCACCAATGAACGTTCCGTCGGTTAGCTCGATGATGTCCCCGTCTTCGGACGCATCGATTGCAGCTTGAATAGTGGGGAAATCCCCGGCGCCATCTGGCTGAACGACATAGGTGGCCCCGGAAGCAATCGAGCACAGTGTGAGAACCACGATGGAACTCACAGTTAAATACCGCATTACGGCCCTCCTGGTCTTATGGGCCCTTGACGCCCCACGCCACGACTGCGTTCGAAGATCATCTAGCTTTCGACTGATCATCTTACAATCACCACTCGTCTCGTCAGCGCCACATCCCCCATTGTGAGTCGGCACAGGTAGATCCCGCTCCCCAGCCGTCGCCCGGTGTGGTCATATCCATCCCAGGAGGTGGCATACATACCCGGGCGTTGATCCGCATTGACCAGGGACCGTACCAGGCGACCTGAGACATCAAGGATCCACAGTCGTACAGATATACTTCTTGACGTGCTGGGAACACTGTACCTAAGGCATGTTGTGCAAGTGAACGGGTTCGGAACAGGTCGTGCCATCAACAAAGTATATGGCACGAATACAGGCTCTTGGTCGATGCTATTTTCGTCACACCCAACCGGCCGAGCCCCGATGAGACTACACGCCGGATTGTGACCAGGCAAACAGGGAGAGCCATGCCACAGCGTGTAGGGATCCTCCGGGTTAGCGTCCCAGCAGAACAGGGGGTCCGAATGGATGTTGCCATTGATACTATCCTGGGCCGCGATGCACCCGACCCAGTCGCCTCCGGCGTTGCCATAGAGATCGCAGCAAGTGAGAGCAACCCCCCTGCGACTGCAGTAGATAGCTGCCCCTTCGGTGCTGAAGGCGATAATCGTATTCTCCGCTGTAGCGGAGCTGTTATGGCTGACGAAGAACCCTGCACCGAACGTAGCGGCGTTTTCTGCGAATGTGCAGTTGGTGAAAACAAGGGAGCTCGCAAGCCAACTGCATGCCCCGCCCCCGTTCCTGAGGGCCGAGTTCTCAGAAAACACGCAGTAGCTGATGGTCGGGGCTGAATTATCAAGGAACATTGCACCTCCATCCATCAAAGTTGAATTGTTGGAGAAAGTACAGCTTATGATGGTAGGTGAGCAGTCGTGGCAGTACATTGCACCTCCATCCATCGAAGTTGAATTGTTGGAGAAAGTACAGCTTGTGATGGTAGGTGAGCAGTCGTGGCAGTACATCCCACCGCCGCGGCCATATGGCGTCCCAGCCTCGTTATCATCGAAGATGCAGTTATTGATGGTGGGGGATGCACCAGAGCATCTCACCCCACCTCCAAGGTTGTCGGGGTACCCCTCGATTGGACGCCCGTTGGCAACCGTTACTCCCTGCAGCACGGACTCAGCGGCTTCACCGGAGCAGAAGAAGAAGCCCCGTCCCGCGAACTGACAGTCGATTGCGCACGCCGCGGGATCCCCGCTCTGCGACTTCACCGTAATCGCCTTGCCCAGGAAATCGATGTTACGATTGCCGTCGCCGGTAAAGACCCCGTCTGTAAGGTAAATCAGCATCCCCTCGGGCGCTGCGTCAATCGCAGCCTGGATTGTCGGGTAATCACCGGACCCGTCCGGATTGATTACATAAGGAGCCACAACTTCCACTTCAGCGATGTATGTGACCTTGTCATGCGCTGTCACCGTCAGCGTCAGATCCATCAACTCTTGCGGCTCCGGATTCATAACGATAACGGCTTCCCCTGCGCCGTTCGTCAAGGCCGATCCGTAGAGCACGTCGTCAGCGTAGAGGGCGCACAGGGCACCCTCGACCCCGCAAACCTCCACCGGGTATTGGCCGCCTCCGCCAAGGAGTATGACCTCAGCGTGGATGACAGTCAGGCTATCTGGGTCCCTTGTGCGCACCGACAACGAAGGGTCGCCGAAGACAATCCAGCTCTTGAAACAGTTGTCGAACCAGTGCTCCTCATCCATCATTCTACAAGCCCCATTGAAGCAAAGCCCGCCGACCGTATGCATCGCCCCGGTTACCAGCAGCTCGACCGTTTCGGCCTGGGCATACTCCCCCCCTCCCTGGGTTGTCTCTCTTGACTGCATATAGGTAGCGATCGCGCCAGTCGGCAATCCCTCATGGGTTGCATGCATCCACGCCTCTGCAAAGCAACGCAACGTGGGGTGGTCGAAGTAGCCGTTCAAGCAGGCGTGGCAGTGGATGAAAGGTAACATATTCATGTTCGTCAATGCATCTATGTCGCAGGTTGCGAAGCCAGCGACGGACCAACTGAACTGGCCCCCGTGGCCCATATAGTTCACGAGCCCTCGTCCCTCGTTAAAGGCAGTCGCCAGTATGTCAGGTGTGATCCAGCAGCCTGGACCACTGTGGCAGTAGAACTGGTCAACCTCATTGTACCCATAGCTCAACAGGGAATTGCGCGTGATCTCCATGAAATAGGCCGCACACTTCTCATGTTGAGGCACAACCGAAGAATCAGCGATTCCTGAAGCTGACTCGAGCCAGTGGGCGCCATGGCCGATATCACGTTCATAGTGGACTGTGCGGAGGACCTGCGTGTCCAAATTACTCATTGATTGCGCAGAGAACCGCCCTATGAAAATCTCTGGGTACGAGTCATCCCCCGCCAGAAGAGAGTATTTGGGATCGGAAGCTGCGGCCGGATAGTAACCACTCGAGTAGCCTTGACAGATCCGAGGGGGCACATGTTCTGCATCACCCACAAGGAGCACATAGGCCAAATCCGAAGTCAAGTATTCGTTCAGTATGAAGGCTTGGATTTCAGTCGTGTCGGGCGGCGAGCAAATCTCAGAGAGGGCTACCAGCTTCGTCGGTATTCCCTTCTGCAACTTCCAGCTGTATAGTGGTTCGGTGCCGGAAACGAAATCAAGTGGAGCGTCCGCGGCAATGATGAGTAGGTTGCCCTGCTCCAAGACCGGCTCATAGCGATCGCCGCGGAAATTCAAGAAGTGAGTATCGTATAGCTTTGCGAACTCCGGATCCATCCGGTCCAAGGGTCGACTGCGGTCCAGCACGTTGACGGAGCCAGGACCGATGAGCGTAACCTCCACAAGCATCCGGGTGTAGACGCGCAGCGTATTTGTCGATGGTGCGTACTGGAACACATTCGCATCCACTACCATCCCGCGGAAATCGCGCAGGATATATGGGTCATGGCCTTCCGCAGCGGTCGGGGGATAGACTGCCTCGCTATCGTAGAAAGGATCAAAGATGTATGGCACTGTGGATGGATCGATCCCCGGCGGTAAGGGCCCTTTTGAGGGAGCAATCGGCATGCTGGGCAAGTCGATATGGGATTCAGAGATGACGCTTACCGACATTGCGCGGTCGTCGGGAACGATCACGCTGCGACAAACGTCAGGGATGGCGGGGAGTCCCTTCTCCTGCTGGACACCCTCCCTCCCAAGGAGGATGTG
>JAGMDA010000370.1 GCA_023128935.1 Candidatus Eiseniibacteriota bacterium
AACCTTCCGTCTCGCCCACCTCTTCCCAGGGAATGACCACGTGTTCGACGCCTTCCTGAGCGGGCAGATCATCAAACGGGCCCTCATAGACCCACCCGATCAGCTCTGCGCCCTGGATCTCACCGACGATTTCGCCTCTCCCCATAAACACCGTGTCGGCGACTCCGCGGCTGGCGTAATAGATCAAACCTTCATAGTCAATGCGGACATAAGTCAGATCCGGACTGACCGCTGCGGCTACGTTGGACGTAAGCGTCCAGGGTGTTGTGGTCCATACCAGTAGCCGCTCGTTCTCTCCAGGAACGCGCGTTGGATTGTGGCCGTTCATCCACGGCCCGTCCTTTCGCGCACCAGCGTGCAGCCTGAATCCAAGGAAGACGGATGTGTCGGAAATATCCTTATAGGAATCTGATAGCTCGTGCTGGGATAGCGACGTCCCGCAGCGGGTACACCAGGGCATGACCTGATGCCCCTTGCGCAGCCATCCCCTGTCGTAGCAGACACCAAGGAAATGCCAGATATACTCGATATTCGTGTCGGTCATGGTGTAGTAGGAATGCTCCCAATCCATCCACTGCCCAAGGCGAATGGACTGGTCCGTAATGATCTTGCTGAATTTCTCGACGCGCTCACGGCAGGCCCGGCTGAAGTTGTCCAGTCCAAACCGTTCGATATCTAACTTTGACTTGAATCCTAATGCCCGTTCGGTCTCGACCTCTAGCCAAAGCCCCTGGCAATCAAAGCCGTTCTGGTAGCGCTGATCGAATCCCTGCATCGCCTTGAAGCGTTGAAAGACGTCTTTGTAGGTGCGGCCCCATGCATGGTGAACGCCCATTGGGTTATTCGCCGTCATCGGGCCATCGATGAAGGACCAGTGCGCATTGCGCCGATTGCGCTCGACCAGTTTCTGAAATATCCTTTCCTGCTCCCAGAATTTGAGTATCTCGTGCTCTTGCTTCACAAAATCGATCTTCAGATCAACCGGCTCGAACATCCCCATCCTTCGTCTCTCTTCCCCTTCCGCTGCGGTGTTTGAAGGCTGCTTTGTCGATCTGCGCCTCCCCGGGCTTCACTATATGTATCTTCGCAGGCGTTCTCGTCAGTTTTCAGATTCCTCAGGAGGATCTTCTTCATTTATCGATTCCTGGCCAAAGTCCTGCGTAGAGCCCGCATTGGACTTCCAAGGGAGATCTTTCGAGTTCCCGTCCGTTGTGATGATCTTCGCCACATCAGCAACTTCGTCACCCTCGAGTAGATTGATCATCTTGAAGCCCGCTGTTGCCCGCCCGATCACAGAAACCCGTTTCATCTTGAGCCGAATGATCATCCCGCTCGACGTGGTAATCATCACCTCGTCATCGTCCAATACACCCTTAATGGACACAATCGGCCCATTGCGCTTCAGGTTCAGCAAACTGATTACGCCATGCCCGCCGCGATTCGTGGCGGGATATTCACCAAGCTTGCTCCTCTTGCCGAATCCGTTGCGGGTAACAACGAGAATTGTTTCCTCTGGCCCGATAACGCGAACCATCCCCACAACCGAATCGTCTTCGCCCTCCAGCGTGATCCCGCGTACCCCTCCCGCTGTGCGCCCCATAGACCGTACCTTGTTCTCAGGGAACCGGATCGCCTTGCCTTTCCGCGTAGCCAAGAGGATGTCGGCATCTCCCGCCGTCACTACCGCCTCTATCAACTCATCGCCGGCCTCCAAGTTGACAGCCCAGATACCTGCCCGCCGCGGATTCGAGAATGCATCCAGCGGCGTCTTCTTGATCTTGCCCTTTTGCGTTGCGAGGACGACAAACCGATCCTTATCAAATTCATTGACCTGGACAAACGCCGTGATCCTTTCGCTCTCTGCAAAATCAATCAGATTCAGGATCGAACGTCCCTTGGAAAGCCGTGTCCCAAGCGGCGCATGATATACCTTGAGCCAATAGCATCGTCCTGTATTGGTGAAGAAAAGGATGTGGCTATGCGTATTCGCCACGAACAAGTGTTCGATGAAATCTTCTTCGCGCGTCTTCGCGCCCGTCAACCCTCTCCCCCCGCGTTGCTGACTCCGGTAGGCACTGACCGGCACGCGCTTGATGTACCCCTTGTGACTGATCGTAATAATCATGTCTTCGCGCGGAATTAGATCCTCGAAATCTATCTCCCCCTCGAACGGCACAATCTCCGTCCTACGTTCGTCTCCGAACTTATCTGCCATCTCGGTCAGGTCTGCCTTCACAATGTCGAGGACCCGCTGGCTGCTGGCCAGGATGCTCCGCAATTCCTCGATCTGCTTGATCGTCTGCAGATACTCTTGCTCTACCTTCTGACGCTCAAGCCCGGTAAGACGCGCCAGCCGCATGTCTAGGATCGCCTGCGCCTGCCGCTCGGAAAGCCCGAAAGAGGTCATCATTCCGGTCCGGGCTTCCTCCGCCGTCTTGGCGCTCCGGATCAGCGTGATGATTGCATCTATATTGTCGAGCGCTTTCTTTATCCCTTCAAGGATGTGTGCCTTTGCCTCCGCTTGCGCCAAGTCATGCTTCGTCCTCCGCGTGATCACATCAAATCGGTGATCGATGTATGCCTGGCACATCTCTTTGAGCGTGAAGATCTTCGGCCGGTTGTTCTGCAGCGCGAGCATGTTCGCACCGAAGGTTGTCTGCATCTGGGTGTGTTTATAGAGCTGGTTCAGAACGATCTGCGGCTGGGTCTCGCGTCGCAATTCGATCACGATCCGCATGCCTTCCCTGTCTGACTCGTCCCGCAAATCCCTGACGCCCGAAATCACGCCTGCCTTCACAAGCGCAGCGATCCGCGCAAGCAATGCGGCCTTGTTCACCATATAGGGTATCTCGGTGACTATGATTGCACGCTTGTCTCCCTTGATCTGATCCACTCTGGTCCTAGCGCGTACCGTGATATGGCCCTGACCTTTCACGTAGCACATCCGGATGCCGGCCGTCCCCTGGATCATCCCGCCAGTCGGGAAATCGGGTCCCTTCACGAACTCCATTAGATCCATAGCACTTGTATCGGGATGGTCGATCAGATGCTGGATGGCAGCGGCGACTTCCCGCAGATTGTGCGGTGGAATATTCGTCGCCATCCCAACTGCGATCCCTGTAGCCCCGTTGATCAGTAGATTCGGAACCTTGGCCGGCAGGACCACCGGCTCCTCCGTGGTCTCGTCGTAGTTGGGCCGGAAATTAACCGTATCTTTTTCGATGTTCGCCAGCAGCTCCTCGGCTATCCGTTCAAGCCGCGCCTCCGTGTACCTCTCCGCAGCAGCAGCATCCCCGTCTACTGATCCGAAGTTTCCTTGACCTTCTACGAGCGGGTAGCGAAGCGAGAAATCCTGCGCCATGCGGACCATCGTGTCATAGACTGCAACTGTTCCGTGCGGATGATAGTTCCCCGTAACGTCCCCAGTGATTTTCGCAGACTTTCGATAGGGACTGTTGTGTTTGAGATTAAGGTCGTTCATCGCCACGAGAATCCTGCGCTGTACTGGCTTCAAGCCGTCCCTTGCATCAGGCAATGCCCGCGAAACGATGACACTCATCGAGTAGTCTATATAACTGGTCTTCATCTCCTCTTCTATGAGGATTGGTATGATATTTTCGCTTGAAGGCTTCATTGTTTAGATATCCAAGTTCTTGACTTGTAAGGCATGCTCCTCGATGAACTGGCGGCGTGGTTCAACCTGGTCCCCCATGAGGATCGAGAAAAGTCTGTCCGCAACCGCGCAATCATCGTTTTGCACTGAAAGAAGAACGCGCTTCTCGGGATTCATTGTCGTCTCCCAAAGCTGTTCCGCATTCATCTCGCCTAGGCCCTTGTACCGCTGCAGGTGAAATGGCGAGTTTCCGATTTCCTCAAGGACGGAATCTCGCTCAGCATCGCTATACGCGTACCACTCTTTCTTCCCTTTCTTAATGCTCACTCGGTACAGCGGCGGTTGTGCAATGTAGATGTGTCCAAAGTCAACGAGCGGACGCATGTATCTGTAGAAGAAAGTCAGCAAAAGAGTGCGTATATGCGCGCCGTCAACATCCGCGTCAGTCATGATAATGATCTTCGCGTAGCGGATCTTGTTGATGTCGAAATCTTCCTCGCCGAAACCGGTTCCGATAGCGGTGATCAAGGTCCGGATCTGCTCGCTTGCCAGCGCCCTGTCCAGGCGTGCTTTTTCAACGTTGAGGATCTTTCCGCGGAGCGGCAGGATCGCCTGGAAGTGGCGGTTTCTTCCTTGCTTGGCGCTACCTCCAGCCGAATCCCCCTCCACAATGAAGAGTTCCGAGAGTTCTGGATTCCGTTCAGAACAGTCGGCAAGCTTCCCCGGCAGGGCGGCACCATCGAGAAGGTTTTTTCTGCGAGCAAGTTCACGCGCTTTGCGGGCTGCTTCCCGGGCTCTTGCAGCACTTAGAGACTTCTCGACGATCAGCCGAAATACGGACATGTGGTTGATAAGGTAGTCTCCTAAATCCTCCCCAACCATGGATTCAACTAGGCCGCGCACTTCACTGTTGCCAAGCTTTGTCTTGGTTTGGCCCTCAAACTGCGGATTTGGAACCTTAAGGCTCAGTACAACGGTGAGGCCCTCACGCACATCATCCCCAGACAGAGAAACCTTTTCATCCTTCAGCAAACCGCTCTTCAAACCGAAGCTATTCAGGGTCCGTGTTAGTGCGGACTTTAGCCCAGCAAGGTGGGTTCCTCCTTCGATCGTGTGGATATTGTTCACGTAAGTATTGATTGAGTAGGTGTATGCATCCGTATATTGCATCGCAAGATCGAGTGATATACCGTCTCGTTCAGATGACATGCAGATAGGATTGTCGTGGAGTGGCGTCTTTCCTTCATTAAGATAGCTCACAAACTCACGCAGCCCGCCCTCGTACAGGAAGACTTCGTCCCGCGAGAAGGATGGGCTTTCAGGCGTACTGTCGCAGGCCTCCTCTTGGCAAACAATAGTGACGCCCCTATTGAGGAAGGCCAACTCGCGTAGTCTGTTCGAAATGAGTTCGTAATTGAATTCGGTACTCTCAAAAATCTCCGTATCTGGCTTGAACCGAATCAACGTGCCTCGCTTGGTCGTGCTCCCTACGATATCAAGATCTGAGCAGATCTTGCCTCGCTCGTAGCGCTGCCGGAAGATGACGCCCTTCTGGTATACTGTCACATCTAGCAACTCTGAGAGCGCGTTGACCACGGAGAGCCCCACACCGTGGAGACCGCCGGAAACCTTGTACGAGTGATTGTCGAACTTCCCACCTGCGTGCAGGACCGTCATTACGACTTCGACGGCAGGACGCTTCTGCTGCGGGTGGATGTCCGTGGGGATGCCGCGGCCATTGTCCTCAACACTCACTGTTCCGTCATTGTGCAGGATAAAGGTAATGCGATCACAGTAACCGCCGAGCGTCTCATCAATGGAGTTGTCTACAATCTCATAAACGAGGTGATGGAGTCCCCTGCTTGACGTGCTACCGATGTACATGCTTGGGCGGCGCCGCACTGCCTCGAGGCCCTTGAGCACTAGGATGTCCTTGGCCGCATAGCCATCGTCCTCGATATCTCCCGTGCCGCTGGTAAGCGTTCCTACTACTTCATCCGCCGGGAGCGTTTCATCAGGGGGTTGACGCGAATCACTCACAATTCTTGATCCTCACTTTTACCGCGGCCTAGAAACGAATCGAATATCTGAAATCGAGACCTCTGGAAACTCCCTCGAAAGCGACTCCAATATTCGTGGTTTCAAGAAGAGTATGTGTTGTCGCCAGCTACTGCTCGGAACCGCCACCCAGAGAACTCCCGCCCGAAGTTCAATCGCGTCCGCGTGTGCCGCAATCTCGCTTCCAACAAGACGCGACCAACATAGCACGACCCTCCAACGTTGAAGCGGTTTATATAGATTTGCGCCCTGCAGAAAGCTTTGTAGAGCGTCAGCTACATGCTCCATGCGCCGCATGACCTAGCTTTCCTCCGGTAACCGCAGTGGCATGACAAGGCAAAGCATGTCCTCTTCAGAGTTTTCCTTTTCAGGGCGGAACACTCCAGCAGACACAGAAGACTCGAATTTCATCGCCACGCGGTTATCTTGGATCGTCTTGAGCATATCCAGTAGATAGCCTCCATTGTAGCCAATTGTCACCTCGTCCCCATCATACTCAATTGGGATTTCCTCAGCAGCTTCACCAGCTCCCTGATACTCGGAGAGGATCTTCAGGAGATTGGCACCAAACGTCAGTTTCACCTGCCGTGTTTGTGAGTCTGATAGGACTAGAATGCGCTTCAAAGATGCCATTAGGTCTGCACGTTGAATTACGGCGTTTAGTGGACTGGACTTTGGAATAACGCGGTCATAGTCGGGAAACGGTCCCTCAAGAAGTCTGCTGTATAACTCCGTTCTTCCCACAACAAAGCGTGCATAGCTCTTCGACCCACCAATCTCGACTTCTTCCTTGATGTCCGGGATAAGACGGAGCAGCTGATTCAGAGCCTTGGGTGGAAGGAGTAGTTCCTTCTCATGCTTGAAGCTACCATGAATCGCCGCCTGCGCCAGACGGTGTCCGTTCGTGGCCACCATCTGTAGCTTTCCTTTATCAATCTCGAGGAAAACGCCAGTCAACTCGGGCCTCGTCTCGTCCGTCGAAACCGCGTAGAGCGTGCGCCTAATCATCCGCTCTAGCTTTTGAGGGTCGACTCGAACGAGTTTATCCCCAAGCAGCTCTGGAAGCTCCGGAAAGTCATCGACGGGCGCTCCTACAAACCTATAGCGCCCGCGTCCACAGCTCAGCTGAAGATATCCCTCGTCACCAATGAGAGAAACTTCCTGGTCCGGAAGCTCTCGAACGACATCGAAAAAACGGCGAGCGGATATCGCGACGCAGCCTTCCTGCTCGACAGTGGCACTGCGCTGGCTGCGGACGGAAATATCAAGGTCCGTAGCCGTGAGCGTTAGGGTACCTTCACTTCCAGCCTTAATAAGGACTGTCTCCAATATGGGTAGCGTGCTCTTGCTTGGAACAACACTGGCTACAACATGGAGCGCCTTTTGTAGCTCACCCTGCATGAGCGTGAACTTCATATTGTCCCCTCTTCCTCTTCCATGAGTTCTAAATTCCCTACAGCGCCAAATACCCTCTCAGGGGCAAGCTACCCACGGTAGATCTCATCCTTTACATCCCCTTAGCATATCCGTGTGAGTTTAGGAAAAGCGGCCCTTTCTGTAAAGCATCATTTTGGTCCCAATTCGCCGCTAATGCGGCGACTAACCTCTTTATTTACAATAAGATACAAGATGAGATCAGACATACGCCATAAAGCTTTCGCCTCCATCGACACAAAGCTGGAATATCGGGTTCAAGGAAAGTGATAGGAGCGCACTACAACCCCAGTCGTGATACAAAACAACCTCTCCAGAACGGACACCAAATGGGCATGCTAACCCTAATGCGTCAATAATCCTCGGCGCAAACCGCTATTGCTCGCGCGATACCACGCCATCTGAGACAGTGCTCACCGTTTCCACTGCTCACGGAAGCACGAGCTAAGCTCCGCTTGGAAACGGCTCCGCGCGGCGACGAAGGCGTAGCCCGGACTATTCCGAGGAGCCGCAATGAAGTCCCCGGCGTTCGGGACCGGTGAAAATGGGAAGTTACTCTTGCGCGAACCCTTAGTAGGACTAAATAGGAATCGAGGGGTAAAGAATTGAGTTATAGAGAGATTAATTCCTACGAGTAATGTAGAGAACAAATGTAGTAGTAGTAGTAATCCGAGTTGGTAAGTGGAAAAGAGCAGTAAGAAAGTGTTACGGATAATCAGGCGAATGAGTTAGCTGGCGAGTGTGCATAGATAGAGTGTGGAAAGTATGGGAATTATGGTGGGGGAAAGGGGGCAGTTTTCAACAGGACCGAGTTTTCGACATGGTTTTGTGAAGTAATGAACATACGGATGTGAATTGTATAAGGGGTTCCTTTCGGAGAACCGCGAGGCAGGATAATGCAGTCGCTGGCTAGACGGGATCAGGAGAGGATGTCCAAGGGAGACCATTTCTAACGGGAACGAAGTTGTTTCTTAATGTCGCTAATCTTTTTGTCAAGCGCTGCATCGGAACGCCTTGCGGAGGATATTTTGTCAATTCCGTATATGACTGTGCTGTGGTCACGGTTTCCAAAGCTCTTGCCGATTTCCACGAGGGTGCATTGCGTAAGATCCTTTGTCAGATACATCGCAACCTGTCTGGCGAAAGCGATACTACTGGTACGTTTCCTTCCCCGCAGGGATTCCACCGTAACATCGAAAGCCTTGGCGACGCGGTTCTGAATTTCTGCAACATTGATAGATCTATTGGGCTCGTTGACATACACCTTCAATACATCAAGAGCGAGATCGGTAGTGATGGGTGCGTGCAGAAGATGGCTGAGCGCTGAGATTCGCACCAACGAGCCCTCTAGCTCGCGGATGTTATGCTGGACACGTTCGGCGATGAGGAAAAGGACGTCCTCTGGAATTGCAAGCTGTCCGCGCTGAGACTTTGCCCGAAGGATCGCAACGCGGGTTTCGAGATCAGGAGCTTGAATATCGGTGACCAAGCCCGAGTTGAAGCGCGAGATAAGCCGCTCCTCAACCTTGGCGATATTCTTTGGTGGACGATCGCTGGTGATGACAACCTGCTTTCGTGCGTGGTGCAATGTGTTGAATGTGTGGAAAAACTCTTCTTGCGTAGCATCACGCCCGGAGAGGAACTGGATGTCATCGAGCAGCAGAAAATCTAGATTCCTGTACTTCTGCCTGAACTCAATCGTCCGCCCGGCTGTGATGGCTTGGATCATCTCATTCATGAACTTTTCGGAGGAGGCATAGTAGATGCGGCATTTTGGATCCTGTTCAAGTGCAGCGTGGCCAATGGCTTGCATGAGATGAGTCTTGCCCAGTCCAGTTCCGCCGTAGATGAAAAGGGGATTGTAGACAACTCCTGGTTCCTTGGCGACCGCACGGGATGCCGCGGCAGCAAACTCGTTGCTCTTGCCAACGACAAAGGTGTCGAATGTGAAGCGAGGGTAGAGATTATGCAGCCAGCGCACGGTGGCGGGGCGCGACGCGATCGGCACCGGAGGATCCAAGCGGGGCAGGGGCACCTGTTCCTGTTCATAGTAGGTGCTGCT